>NZ_RZSG01000077.1:0-13674 GCF_003997725.1 Mesorhizobium sp. M4A.F.Ca.ET.050.02.1.1 | reverse complement strand
CCCAGGAAGGCGTCGGCATCTATCAGATCACCACCAAGGACGGCCGCCGCATGTCGACCGCCCGCGCCTTCCTGCGCCCGGCGATGCGGAGAAAAAATATCCGCGTCGAGACAAACGCGCTGGCGACGAAAATCGTGTTCGAGGGCAAGCGCGCCGTCGGTGTCGAATATCAGCAGAACGGCGAGACCAGGACCGCGCACGCTGGCCGTGAGGTCATCCTGTCCGGCGGCTCCATCAACTCGCCGCAGCTGCTGCAGCTCTCCGGTGTCGGCCCGTCGGCGCTGCTCGGAGACCTCGGCATTCCGCTCATCCACGCCAACGAGAATGTCGGCGCGAACCTGCAGGACCATGTCGGCATCAACTACACGTTCAAGGGCAGGCTGCCGACGCTGAACCAGATCCTGCGCCCCTGGTGGGGCAAGCTCATGGTCGGCATGCAGTACATCCTGTTCCGGTCCGGGCCGCTGTCGCTGTCGATGAACAATGCCGGCGGTTTCTTCCGCACCGACCCGACCCTGGCGCGGCCGAACATGCAGCTCTATTTCCAGGCCTTCTCCACCGTCATTCCGAAGAGCGGTGAGCGCCCGATCCTGACCCCCGACCCGTGGCCCGGCTTCTCGATCGGCCTTTCCAACTGCCGCCCGTCGAGCCGCGGCGAGATCATGATCCGCTCCAAGAACCCGCGCGACTATCCCCGGATCACGCCGCATGCCTATTCGACCAACGCCGATGTCGACGAGATGCTGGCGGCGGTGAAGTTCGTGCGTAAGATCGCCGCGATGCCGGCGATGGCCGAGATCATCGAGGAGGAGGTTTTGCCCGGCCCGTCGATCACGTCGGACGCCGACTTGATTGAGGATTTCAGGAAGCGCTCGGGCACCGTCTACCATCCGGTCTCAACCTGCCGCATGGGACCTGACGCCTCGCGCGCCGTCGTCGATCCGCGCCTCATGGTGCACGGGATTGCCGGCCTGCGCGTCATCGATGCTTCGATCTTTCCCGACAACATCACCGGCAACACCAACGCCGCCTCGATCCTCACCGGATGGAAAGGCGCCGAACTGGTTTTGGAGGATCAGAAATGAAGATCACCGACGTCAAGACCTGGGTTGTCGGCAACCCGCCGCCCGGCATCGGCGGCAAGTATTTCATCTTCGTCAAGCTCACCACCGATGGCGACGTGGTCGGCTATGGCGAGGCCTACAATGCCACCTTCTCCGGCCACGTCACCGCAAGGATGATCGAAGACATGGCCGAGCGTTACCTCATCGGCCGCGACCCGCACGACATCGAGAATCTCTTCCGCCGCATCTATTCCTCCGGCTTCACCCAGCGCCCGGACGTTTCCGGCATGGGCTGCTTCTCGGCGCTCGAAATGGCCTGCTGGGATATCATCGGCAAGGAAGCCGACAAGCCGGTCTACAAATTGCTCGGCGGCCAGGTGCACGAGACGCTGCGCTCCTACACCTACCTCTACCCGCACACTGGCAGCGTCCATTCCGAGGACGCGCGCGGCAAGAATGTCTACAACGACCCGGAGATGGCCGCCGCCTGCGCGCTCGAATATGTCGAGCAGGGCTTCAACGCCGTCAAGCTCGACCCGGCCGGCCCCTACACCGCCTTCGACGGCCACCAGCCGCGCCTAATCGACATCGACCTCTCTGCCCGTATGGTGAAGGCGATCCGCGAGGCCGTCGGAAACAGGGCGGACATCCTGTTCGGCACACATGGCCAATTCACCGCTTCGGGCGCGCTGCGGCTTGCCCGCGCCATCGAGCCCTATGACCCGCTATGGTTCGAGGAGCCGGTGCCGCCCGACATGCCCGAGGTGATGGCGCAGGTGGCGCGCGGTACGTCGATCCCGATTGCCACCGGCGAGCGGCTGACGACCAAGTTCGAGTTCGCTCGCGTCATCGAGAACCGCGCCGCGACCATCTTGCAGCCGGACCTTGGCCGCTCCGGCGGCATACTGGAAACCAAGAAGATCGCCGCCATGGCCGAGGCCTACCACATCCAGGTCGCGCCGCACTGTTATTGCGGGCCGATCGTCGGCGCCGCCAACATCCAGTTGGCCGTGACGCTGTCGAACTTCCTGATCCTGGAATCGCTGAAGCAATGGGACGGTTTTCACGCCACGTTGCTGAAGAAGAAGATCGAGTGGCAGGATGGCAACGTCATCCCGTCGAAGGAGCCCGGCCTCGGCGTCGAGCTCAATGAGGCGGTCTGCGACGCGCATCCCTACAGCGGCAAGGAACTGCATCTGCAGATGATGCAGACGCCGTTGATGCCGTGACCGCGCGGCCCGCTTAGCCTTGGCCATCTTGGCGGCCACCTCGCCGCCAGCCTGGTCCGCGACGGCTTTGCCGTCACCGTCTTCGACCGCGACCCGGCAACCGTCGAGCGTCTGGTTGGGCTCGGCGCCAATGCCGCGAGCAGCCCGGCCGAGGCCGCCGCCCGCGCCGGCAATGCCGTCACCTGCCTGCCCTCGCCCAAGGTCAGCGAGACAGTGCTCGCCGGTCCCGGCGGATTGCTCGAAGGTCTGCCGAAGGACGGCACCTGGATCGAGATGTCGACCAACGGCCGCGACGAGATTGTGCGGCTCGCGGCACTGGCCTCAGCCAGGGGCATCGAGACGCTCGAATGTCCGGTCACCGGCGGCGTGCATCTGGCGGCGGCAGGCAGGATCACGGCCTTGGTCGGTGGTGATGCCGTGCTTTACGAGCGGCACCGGCCGGCCATCGAGGCGATGTGCGCAAAATCCTTCCTGATGGGTCCGATCGGCTCGGCGGCAGTGATCAAGGTCATCACCAACATGCTGGCTTTCATCCATCTTGTCGCCGCCGGCGAGGCGCTGATGCTGGCCAAGCAGGGCGGGCTGGACCTCGCCCAGGCCTACCACGCCATCGTCGCCTCCTCCGGCAACAGCTTCGTCCACGAGACCGAAAGCCAGCTGGTGCTCAACGGATCCTACGATATTGGCTTCACCATGGACCTGGCGCTGAAGGACCTCGGCTTCGCGCTTCGTATGGGCAAGGATTTCGGCGTGCCGCTTGATCTCGCCGCCCGCGTCAACGCGATCTTCGAGCAAGGCAAGGAAGCCTATGGCGGTGGCGCCTGGTCGACGCAGATCGTCAAGCTGCTCGAGGAGGCAGTCGGCACCGATCTGCGCGCGCCCGGATTCCCGTCCAAGCTTGAAATCTGAGGCGGCTAAACTTTACAAGCGATTTCAGCGATTTGGGCGGCTCGCCAGAACAAGGCCGGCAACCGCCTGAATCAGTTTCTCAACGTCTTGATTCAGTATCTGAGCGTCAGCGCTTCGGGCAGGATCTCGAACGTCGCCGGTATCCGGCCCGGCGACTCACCATCTATGTCGACCAGCGCGCCGTTCTTTTCCACATCGCCGAGCGGTTCGACAACCACTTTCTTGCCGCGCAGGATGGTGATCGCCGGATGGTTGCGGTGCCGTCCGCCATAGAGCAGCCGGATGTCCCAGATCAGCCTCAGCTTGCTCGCCGCACGCAGGATTACGATGTCGAAGGCGCCGTCGCCGAGTTCCGCGTCGGGCGCGATCATCATGCCGCCGCCGAAGAACTTTCCGTTGGCCACCGCCACCAGCGCCATCCGCGCTTCGACCGGCCGGCCGTCATCGACAGTGATCCTGACGTCCTGGAAGCGGTAGCGCATGAACTCCACCACGGTGCGCCAGAAGAACAGCGCCTTGGCAGAGACCTTGCCCTTGCGCTTGTCGGCATTGACCGCGCGGTCGGTCGCCCCTGAAAGCCCAAGGCTGGCAATGTTGATAAAATGGCGGCTGGCCAGCGCGCCATGATCGTCGATGTAACAGATGCGCCCGGCATCGATCTTGCGCGGCTTGGCTTCGGCGATGTGCTTCAGCGTGGCATCGATGTCGCGCGGCAGGCCGAGCCCGCGGGCAAAGTCGATGCCGGTGCCGCAGGGCAAGAGGCCGAGCTCGCATACCCGGCCGGTTTCGTCGAATGCCTGCAGCAGCCCGTCCGCCGTTTCGCTGGCCGTTCCATCGCCGCCCGCTGCGATGACCAGGTCGAAGCCGCTGGCGGCGAGGTCGAGCGCCAGCCTTTCGGCATCGCCTTCGGCCTGCGTCTCGCGCAGCTCATAGCCACCAAAATGCTCCTTCAGCGAAGCGCTGACCTCCGGCCAGTGCCGCTTCAGCCGGCCGCCACCGGCAATCGGATTGAGAACCACCCCGACCTTCAAGCAACCTCCCCAAGAGCATGATCCCGAACCGATAGGTCAGCGTAGCAAAAAGTGGGAACCGGTTTTCGGAAAGATCATGCTCCAACAAAGAATTGGATCAGGACGGCGATTCAACGAAACGTCATCCGGATCTAGGAATGTCAGGAGCGCTTGCGCCTGGAATCCTTTGCCGGTATTGAAGCCCGCGCCGCCTTGCGGGGCAAGCGCCGAATGTCCGCCAATACCGGATCATCGCAGATCGCCGCCGCGTTTCGCGCCTCTTTCGTCGGCTGCCCGAAAAAATCCTGCGCCGCCTGGCTTGGTCCCCGATAATCCCGCTATCCACAGGCTGGTGGCGGTTCCCCAAAGCCCTTACCCGGCGTACGTTAAACCCATCTCAGGCGGCTACCGATCGCCCAGCCGAAAGGCAAAGCGGAAAGGCGGATTTCCTGAGGCCCGCACGGTCCGGAACGAGAGCAGGCTTGCCTGTTGGAGGGACGGATGCCGGCGGGGCCGCGGAAAGCGTGCGAACGCCGACGGCGGACCGATGCTGCCATGAAGGCCGGTGAAAACCTTCGATGGCACGCTGGGCGAAGCCCGCAAGGGTGGTGACCGGCGTGGTCTGGAACGGGCGCTGCCCTCGGGTGGCGACTGGCAGGACCGTCAAAATCAAGGCCGGCTTGGCGCGACATCTTTCGGGAGTTGCTGCCGCGACCGTGTCCTGATCTGACAGGGAGGCGCTGGGAGAAATCCCAGCGCCGACTGTTTTTGGGCTCTCTCTTCTTCGCGGCCTCCCGTCTCCGGTCGCCTTGCCGTCCAACCGTGGGCGTCTTTCGTCGGCCATGGACTTGCCCACGTGGCTTTCACCCCACACGCATGGCTGCAACGGGCGCCGGAATCGGCTAACGCTATCCGCTCCCGGCCGACCCGGACACACGCCGGACCGGCCTGACCGTCGCCGTGCGCAAGCTGCATACGGCGCTGCCGGCGCTGATCAAGGCCGGCGCCAGGCTCAAGCACGTCTACGACGGTTGAGGCTTTTCAGTCACAGCCGGAGCCTCGGAAACATTCCGTCACGCACAAATCATAATCGTGGCCAAATCCCGCCTTGTTCCCCGGCGACTGGTCATTTGGGAACGAATCCGAGGACAAGACCGTGATCAAGACCGCCCTTGTCGCCATGACCATCGTCGGCTGCGACTGCGACGCCAAGCTTTGCGAGTATATCGGCGAAACGCCGGCCAAGTGGGCGACGATCGCCGATTGCGAAGCGGCGATGAAAAGCCAGATGCTGCACGAGCGCAACTTCAACTATCCGCTGGTTTCAGGCATCTGCCGCGCCAAGGGTTCGGCGTCTTCCTCCGAGCTCGCCGCGATAGCCTCGAAGCCTGACCTGACGCCCAGGCAGGCCACGGTCGATCCGCTGCCGCCCGAGCTCAGCCACCGGCCCAGCGTCCCCGTCGGCTCGCCGGCCACGGTGGCGGAAACCGAAGCCGCGAAGCCGGTCGCCTATGAAGCGGCGGTCAATGGCGGCAGCGCGGTGCTCTACCGCACCAAGGCCGGCTACGCCGTGGTCAAGACCGATCTCAGCCGCGCCGCGTCCGCGACGGTCGGCATGGCGAAACGGTCGGCGGACTGGCTGGCCGGGATCGTGCCGAGCGGACTTTAAGCAACAAAGCGGGGCGACCCGCTTTTGTTTGATTGGTCCAGCCGCGCTGCCCGCTTCCCAGGACCCGATCGATCTGGCATAGGACGCACCGCACATCAGGCGCCTGTTCGAAAGTCCCCGCCCTTGCATCCCGCAATTGAAATCATCGGCGCGTTTGCCGCGCTCATCACCACGCTTGGCTGGATTCCGCAGGTCGCCAAGGTGGCGCGCGAGCGCCGCGCCGGCGACAT
Organism: Mesorhizobium sp. M4A.F.Ca.ET.050.02.1.1; assembly: GCF_003997725.1. Lineage (NCBI taxonomy): Bacteria > Pseudomonadati > Pseudomonadota > Alphaproteobacteria > Hyphomicrobiales > Phyllobacteriaceae > Mesorhizobium > Mesorhizobium sp. M4A.F.Ca.ET.050.02.1.1. The sequence goes on along the minus strand of NZ_RZSG01000077.1, from coordinate 7,563 downwards.
CTCGCTGTTCGCCACCGGCTCCATCGCCACCGGCGTCTTCCTGTGGACGCTTTACGGCCTGCTGATCGGCTCCTGGCCGGTCATCCTCGCCAATGGCGTCACCTTCCTGTTCGTGATCGCCATCCTCGGCATGAAGCTGCGCTTCGGTTGAAAATCAGCACCTGATGCACGATGATCCCGCCTTCCGGGTGGAGGGGTCGTTGCATGAAGTTCTTAGCCCGCGCGGTGCTGTCCCTGATGCTGGCGCTTGCGCCCGTGCATGTTCACGCCCAAGGCGACGACAAGACCGTCATGGTGCGGTCGGACGATCCGGAGATGACGACGGCGATAGAACAGGCGCGAGCCAGCCTGGATGACTTCCTGGCCTTGTCCGAGGCGCCGCCGCCGGGGACCGACAAATTCAAACTGAAGGTGATGATCGTCGATGGCGATGCGACGGAGCATTTCTGGGTCATCCCCTTCAAGCGCACCGCCTCGGGCTTTGCCGGCATTTTGGCCAACGAGCCCGAGATCGTCCAAAATGTCGTCTACGGCCAGTATATCGAATTCTCCCGCGACGACATTTCCGACTGGGGTTACATCAGAGACGGCCATCAGGTCGGCAGCTACACCGTCTGCGTGATGCTGAAGAAGATGTCCGAGCAGGATGCGGATGATTTGCGCAGCAATTACGGCTTCGACTGCTGAGAGCTAACCCGCCGCGTCGTCCGCGGCACCGATCTTGCGCACCAGCGCCGCCGTCGCCAGCATGGCGCCGAGATCTGCGATCATCGGCGCGATATGGGTCTGGTAGTCGATCAGCACGGAGATGTCCGGCAGCTCGAAAAAATTCTTGCTGCGCGGCATGAGCAGGAAGCCGTCACTGCCGTTGAGCGCGATGCGGGCCTGGTCATATGGCCATGTCTCGCCGAGCCAGGTCAGCGCGCTTGCCAGGCGTCCGGTGACCAGCGGCCTCGCCGCCTCGACATTGTCGGTGCGGAACTCGTAGCTGGCGTCGAGTTCCGGCACGCCGCAGGCCAGTTCCTGCAGCTTGCTGGAGAAAATGCCGCGGAAGAAGCCGACCACCTTGCCGGCCTTGCGCGCCGCAACCAACATGCCGGGGAACGGCTCGATGGTCTCGAAGGCGACGATGACGCCCTTGAAGACCGTCTGCTGGCTCTTGCCGGAGCCCTCCGTCAGCTTCGCCTCGTAGAGTTCGAAGGGAAAATCCTCGTAGCGGCCAGATATGATGTCGTCGAAGCTCTGCCGGTTGAACGCCCCGATCGTCTCCCGCGGCAGCCGGTCGAAGGAATTCGGCCGCACGCCATGCTGGTAGCGCACATCGCGGACGAAGCCGAAGATCATCGGCAGAACCGTATCGCGGAACGATTGCTGCAGCCTGGTCGCCGGTCTCACCGCCTGGAAATAAAGCAGCACCGCCGCCCCGAAGCCGCCGACATAGAGGAAGACGTGCGGCGTCGAGAACCATTGCTCGTTGGGGTCGGCGGCCGCGTTGAACAGCCAGGCGACAAGCGCCACGAACAACAGCACCAGGCCGACGAACAGCGGCACCCGCCAGCGGACCTGCCGGTAGGTTGAAGCCCGTTTCGCCTCATAGGCCTCGATGTCTTTCCTGATGCCGGCGATCACCGCCTCGCTCGGCATGAAATCCGCCGCTTCCATCGCCACCCCCGCCGCAGAGACTGTGCATCGTGCGGCCATGATAGCGGCTTTTGCGCAAAAGTCGTCAGACCTCGGCCGGGGTGCCGAAAATCGCCTTCAGCCGGCTCTCGACCTTGCCGCGAATCCCGCTCCCGAGCGCCTCCACGGGGACCAGCCGCTCATGGTCGCCGACGCGCTGCCGCATGAAGGGATGCTGCCGGTAGGCCGCCACGGCGCCGCGCATGCCGAGGTCGACGCCGACGTCGACGACGAGGATGGAGCCGATGCGGCCCGGCCATGGCTGGCGGGAAAAGGCCGTGCCGAGAAAATCGCCGAGCCCGTAGGCGACAAGCGTCTTGCCGATCCGCTCCACCGGCTGCACGACATGGGCATGATGCCCGGCGATCAGCCCGACGCCCTGCCCGGCCAGTTGTCTGGCCAGCAACCGCGTCTCCGGTCTTGGAAAGTGCCGGAACTCCCAACCCCAATGCGGCACTGCGCAGATGAGATCGACGCCCCTGGCCGCATCGCGCGGCCCAAGATCGCTTTGCATCGACACGCGGCTCGCGAACACCCCCGCATCGGCATTGCGCCACTGCGTGAAGGCGAACAGGCCTATGGTCAACGGTCCCGCCGCGAACCGCTCGACCGGCCCCTTCGCGGCCGTGCCGATCGTGCGGATGCCAAGCCGCTCCATCGCCCGAACGGTCTCCTCGAAACCCGTAACGCCCTGGTCGAGCATATGGTTGTTGGCCAACGACAGGACGAGTTTTTCGCGCGCAATGCCGACCGCCGCCAGGGCGTCGGCAAGAAAACGCTCCGTCATCGCATGATGCGTGCCGAGCCTTGTGCCCACGACCGCGCGCGGCCGCTCGACGACGGGGCTTTCGCAATTGCCGACCACCATGTCGGCGGAAGCGAGCAGTGCAGCGATGGCCGGATCGCACTCCGGTGCCCTGCGATTGGCGACAGCCGAGATGTCGCCGATGAAGGCCAGCCTCACCTTCCGCGCCGGCGGCTCGATCAGGGTCGCGGCCTGTGGCGCAAAACCCCGCGCATCGCCGCCAAGCGATGGCCGCAGGAAACGGGGCAGCCAGGACAATTTGTAGGTGAGCGGATAGTTCGACACGCAATGCCCATTCGTTTGCCCTGTGTAAACCGTCTGCCCGGCAGGAGGAAGCAGCAGGCGCAGCGCCGCAAATCCGTGTATTGTCGCCGGACCGGACGGGAGGATCCACCATGAAGCGATTGTCGGGCCTTGCCGCATCAGCCCTGTTTTTGCTCCTGCCGCTTGTCTCTCCTGGCGCCGCTGCCCCGGATCCCGCAGCCCTGTTCGAGGCCAGAACCGTCGCCGACCGCGACAGCGCGCTGGCCGCGCTGGAGACAGCCGCGCCCGGCGATCCAGCATCGGCCTACGCGGCCGGCGCCGGCGAATTCTTCACCGCCCTGGAGATCCTGGGCGGCGGCCTGCATCGCCACGGTTTCGAAAGCCCGCAATCCTTCATGCTGCCCTTGATGCGGCTGCCGGTGCCGGACAATCCCAATCCCGAGCCGCTCACCTACGAGGAGTTCAGGGCCATACTGGTCGCCTTCCGCGACCGGCTGCAGAAATCCGCCGCCATGCTGGGTTCCGTGCCGGCCGAAGCCGATATCGGCATGGCCATCGACCTCACCCGTCTCGGCATCGATCTCAACGAGGACGGCAACATCGCCCCGGACGAGAGCGCCGCCGCGATCATGGCCGCGCTGTCGCGCGGCGGCGCGCCGGACGGGCCGGCGCCGGCGCTGACCTTCCGCTTCGACCACGCCGACGGTTACTGGCTGCAAGGCTATGCCGAGTTCCTGATGGCGCAGGCCGACTTCTGGCTGGCGCATGATTTCAAGACCATGTTCGACGGCTCGTTCCACATGCTGTTCCCGCGCGCCAAACTGCCGCTGCAGGACGTGCTCGTGCCGCCGGACGGCGGCATGAGCGGCTCGATCTTCGCTTCCGAATGGCGCTTCGCCGACTTCATCTCGCTGGTGCATCTGGTCAACTGGCCGGTGGTCGAGCCGGAACGCCGACAGGCCGCGCGCCGCCATCTGCTGGAGATGATCCGGCTGTCGCGCGAGGACTGGAAGGCGATCCGCGCCGAGACCGACAACGACCGCGAATGGCTGCCCGGTCCAAAGCAGATGGGCCCGAACCCGCTCACCGGCCTCGAAGTCGGCGAGGAACAGGTCACGGCCTGGCTCGCCACGCTCGATATGGCCGAGGACCTGCTCGAGGGCCGCGTGCTGCTGCCGCATTTCCGCATCACCGGCAAGGGCATCAACATGAAGCGCTTCTTCGACGAGCCGAAGACGTTCGATCTGGTGCTGTCGATCACCGGCCCGGCGATTGCGCCCTATTTCGAGAGCGGCAGAATCCTGACCAGCGACGACTTCGACCAGATCCAGCGCGAGTTCGGCGGCGCCGGATTCCTGACCTTCGCGCTATGGTTCAATTGAGGGCGGCCCGCCATCGCTCCTGACAGCCTTCTGTCAGCAGCATCGGTGGCGGGTGCGTGCCCAGTCACTCCGCTCTTTCCATTTCGGGCGAGTCCTCCCATATTCGGGCCATGGCCAAACACCCCGACAAGAAGACGCCGCCACCGGCGCTGGACGACCGTGGCGCGCCGAAGCGGCGCCCGCTGACCGAATTCCTCGACGCCGCCGAGTCGCTCGAGCCCGGCGGCTTTGCCGAAGCGCCGCAGGCCGACTTTACTGGCACGCCGCTGACCGGCTCGATTTCCGATTGGGCCGGGCAGATCGAGCGCGAGGCGGAAAAGCAGCCGAAGGCGAAAGCACCCAAGAAGATCCCTGAACGCTCGTCCGCGCCCGGGCGCACGGCGCGCGGCACCTCGATGGGCGGCGCGGCGTCGGCCAAGGAGCGTACGGCCGCGGGGCTCAACCCGGTCGCCGGCCTAGACATCAGCCTGGAGGATGCCGAGTCGATTTCGTCCGGCGGCGTCACCGCCACGGTGGCCGCGCTATCGGCGCTGATCGAGTCCGGCAATCCGCTGCACAAGGACGGCGTGCTGTGGACGCCGCACCGCCCTACCCGGCCGGAAAAGTCGGAAGGCGGCATCGCCATCAAGATGGTGTCGGATTTCGAGCCGGCCGGCGACCAGCCGACGGCCATCAAGGACCTCGTCGAAGGCGTCGACCAGAACGACCGCACCCAGGTGCTGCTCGGCGTTACCGGTTCGGGCAAGACCTTCACCATGGCCAAGGTGATCGAGGAGACGCAGCGCCCTGCCCTGATCCTGGCGCCCAACAAGACGTTGGCCGCCCAGCTCTACGCCGAGTTCAAGAAGTTCTTCCCCGAAAACGCCGTCGAGTATTTCGTCTCCTACTACGACTACTACCAGCCCGAGGCCTATGTGCCCCGGACCGACACCTATATCGAGAAGGAATCCTCGATCAACGAGCAGATCGACCGCATGCGCCACTCGGCGACGCGCTCGCTCTTGGAACGCGACGACGTCATCATCGTCGCTTCGGTCTCCTGTATCTACGGTATCGGCTCGGTCGAGACCTACACGGCGATGACCTTCCAGATGCAGATCGGCGACCGGCTCGACCAGCGCGCCTTGCTCGCCGATCTCGTCGCCCAGCAGTACAAGCGCCAGGACATCAACTTCGTCCGCGGCTCTTTTCGCGTGCGCGGTGACACCATCGAGATCTTCCCGGCTCACTTGGAAGATCGCGCCTGGCGCATCTCCATGTTCGGCGACGAGATCGAGCAGATCACCGAATTCGACCCGCTCACCGGCCAGAAGACCGGCGAGCTGAAAAGCGTCAAGATCTACGCCAACTCGCACTATGTGACGCCGCGCCCGACCTTGAATCAGGCCATCAAGTCGATCAAGGAAGAGCTCAAGCATCGCCTGCAAGAGCTTGAAAAGGCTGGCCGTCTGCTGGAGGCGCAGCGCCTGGAACAGCGCACCCGCTTCGACCTGGAGATGCTGGAGGCGACCGGCTCCTGCGCCGGCATAGAGAACTATTCGCGCTATCTGACCGGCCGCCAGCCGGGCGATCCACCGCCGACGCTGTTCGAATATGTGCCCGACAATGCGCTGATCTTCATCGACGAAAGCCACGTCACCGTGCCGCAGATCGGCGGCATGTATCGCGGCGACTTCCGCCGCAAGGCGACGCTGGCGGAGTACGGCTTCCGCCTGCCGTCCTGCATGGATAACCGACCGCTGCGCTTCGAGGAATGGGACGCCATGCGTCCCCTTTCCGTCGCCGTTTCGGCAACGCCCGGCGGCTGGGAGCTCGAGCAATCCGGCGGCGTCTTCGCCGAGCAGGTCATCCGACCGACCGGCCTGATCGACCCGCCGGTCGAGGTGCGCCCGGCCAAGAGTCAGGTCGACGACGTCGTCGGCGAGATCCGCGAGACGACCAAGGCCGGCTACCGCACGCTGGTCACCGTGCTCACCAAGCGCATGGCAGAGGACTTGACCGAATATCTGCACGAGAACGGCATTCGCGTCCGCTACATGCATTCCGACATCGACACGCTGGAGCGCATCGAGATCCTGCGCGACCTGCGCCTCGGGGCCTTCGACGTGCTGGTTGGCATCAACCTTCTGCGCGAGGGTCTCGACATTCCCGAATGCGGCTTCGTCGCCATCCTCGATGCCGACAAGGAAGGGTTCCTCCGTTCGGAAACCTCGCTGATCCAGACCATCGGCCGCGCCGCCCGCAACGTCGACGGCAAGGTCATCCTCTACGCCGACCAGATCACCGGCTCGATGGAGCGGGCGATGGCCGAGACCAACCGTCGCCGCGAGAAGCAGATGGAGTGGAACGCGGCCAACGGCATCACGCCGGAATCGGTCAAGTCGCGCATCGCCGACATCCTCGACTCCGTCTACGAGAAGGACCACGTCCGCGCTGACATCTCGCAGTTCACCGACGATGCCGGTGCGATGATGGGCAACAACCTGAAAACCCATCTCGAGGCGCTCGACAAGCAGATGCGCGACGCCGCCGCCAATCTCGATTTCGAGAAGGCCGCTCGCGTCCGCGATGAGATCAAGCGGCTGCGCGAGATGGAGCTTGCCATCTCCGACGATCCTCTGGCGCGCGAGGTGGAAAGCCAGAGCCCGGCCTCGGGCCGCGAAAAGGGCAAGCACAACAAGGGCGTGGCGAAACATCGTACCGCGGAGGAACAGGAACGTTTCCGCAGGCTCGACGAAACACGTGCCGCCGAAGAGGCGGCCAAGGCTGCCCGCCCCAACATGTTCCGCAAGCCGCATCTCGACGAGATGGGCGCCGACGGCGCCGTACCGGTGAAGAAGCCGCTCTTCGCCAAGCCGTCGATCGACGACATGGGTCCCGGCACCGACATGCCGACACCGGCCGGCGCGGTGTCTCGCTCGCTGTTCAAGAAGCAGTCGGCGCAGGAAGCGCATGGCTCCGATTTCGGCATCCCCGGCGAGCCCACCAAACCTCTGTTCAAGAAGAACTCGCTCGACGAGATGACAGTGCGGCGGACCGAAAAGCCCGTCGAAGGAAAAGTGCCGGCGAAACCAAAGCCAATCTCCCCCCATGTGGAGGAGATGTCCGGCAGGACAGAGGGGGGCGCGAAGGAACGCGACGATTCCCCTAAACCAATCGTTCGCCAGCGCGCCGGCATCGGCTCCTACGAAGATCCGGGCGACGAGCGCCGCCAGAATCGGAGACCGAGCAAGACTGGGCGGCCGGGACGGTAGGCCGAGTGGCATGGCATCAGCGCCGCCCCTAACCCGTCTGGCGGCGGCTCTCCTCGCAAACGGGGAGAGGCCGCATCGATTTATGTTGTCGACTTCACGCTAACCAGCCCGACATTGACGCGCGTGCTTGAAGCATTGGATCCCGATGTCGTCGGCAACGCAGCTAGACAACACTTGG
>NZ_RZSG01000779.1:0-2768 GCF_003997725.1 Mesorhizobium sp. M4A.F.Ca.ET.050.02.1.1 | reverse complement strand
TGCATCGGCAATCTGTAGGCAGCTACCCTCCCGACTCAAGCGACAACATCCGACCGGTCGCCGGCGTCAGCCCGGACAGGTGCCGGTTGCAGGGTCCGCAGGCAGGAAGAAGCTTCGCCGCTCGCAAGCGGTGAGTTCGCGAGGCACGGTGCGCCGGGCGAAGTCGATGAGGTCCTTGGGCGCCTGGAAGACACGAACGATACGGACACTTTTTTCGCCGGCAACAATTGCGACGCGGGCGCCGTCGGAACTGAAAGCTGCGCGTGTAAAGCCCAGTAGAACGGTTGCTTCGTCGTGGCTGCCAAGGACGGCAATCTGGCGCCCCGATTGCGTCGCCCATAGCCGCACCGTGCGATCTTTGGAGGACGCGGTCACGACATACAAACCGTTAGGACTGAACTGGGCGCTGTCGACGGCGCCGTCGTGGCCCCTTAGAACGGCACTTTCCAGTCCGCCAGCGACGCTCCAGATGCGGACGGTTCCATCGCGCGAGCCGGTCAGCAGCGACTGACCGTCGGGGCTGAAGGCGAGGACCGTTAGCGCGCCGGTGTGTCCCACTAGCGTTCCGACGTTTGCTCCGTCCGTGGTCGACCAAATGCGAGCCGTGTGGTCGAGCGAGCCTGTGGCGACGAGTTGACCGTCCGGGCTGAAGGCCGCTGCCGTGATGCGATCCTGATGCCCCACAAGAACCCTGAGCTCGGCTCCGCCCGTCGTCAGCAGGTGGCCCGCATTGTCTTCCCTGGCCGAGAGGATCAGATTTCCGTCGGGGCTAAGAATGGCCTGGGGCAGATTGCTGCTTGTATTGATGACGGCCAGCTCGGTGCCGTTCGCAGCGTCCCACTGCTGCGCGGTGCCGTTGATCGATGCGACAAGAAGCGATTTGCCATCGCGACCAAACTGGATCTGGACCAAGCCGCCATGTGATCGGAACTGGGCGGTCTCCGAACCCGTGGCGACATCCCAAATACGGACCTGCCCCCCAAGAGATGCCGTCGCGACCTGCTGTCCATCGGGACTGAACGTCGCGTTTTGAATGATCTCATGTGTATCGAACCGGATTGTCTCGCGCCCGCTCACGACATCCCAGAGGTGCGCCGCGCTGTCGCCGCCGCCGGTCAGCAGGTGGACATTGTCGGGACTGAAGACCGCGAAAGTCGGCCGGTATTCATGCGAGAGCGCGGTCGTCAGCGCGCCGTCGACATCCCACAGCCGAGCAGTGCCATCATGTGAAGCAGTGAGAAGAATGTTGCCGTCGACCGGGCTGAATTCCAGATGCTCGACCAAAGATTCATGGCCGGCGATCGTCGTCACCAACGAGGCGCGTTCAACGTCCCAGATGCGGATCGGCCCATTGACCGAGGCGGTCGCCAGGAAGCGGTCGTCCGGGGTGAAAGCACCGTTCATCTCCACATCACGTTCATCCGTGTCGATGTCTGCCTTCAATCCCGAAACCTCCTGGCCGAGCACATCATCCAGCGTTCCCAACACTCCATCCCAAATCCGGGCAGTGCCATCGAGGGATACAGTGGCGATTCGCTGACCCCCGTGACCGAAGATCACGCCGTTCAATTGCGTGTCGCTCTTGCTGCCGGCCAACTTTGCGATCTCCGTTCCTTTCGACACATCGAAAAGGCTGGAAGTGTCGCGGTGTGAATGCCAACCCCACGGGCCGGCCAGCATCCGGCTCCCGTCCGCTGAACGCCAGGCTGTAGGGCCAGGAGGTCACTCGGATTGACCGCGTCAGAGCGCCGTCTGCGCTATTCCAGATCGAAACAAAATGCCTGCCTGCCGTCGCGAAGCTGCGGCCGTCTGAACTGAAAGCAGCACGCGTATATGCGTCGCTCCTTACACCTAGGACTTTCTTTCCGGTCCGAGCATCCCAGAGCGTTGCATCGCTGTTCTCCCCCGCCGTCAGCACCCGGGTGCCATCCGGGCTGAAGATTGCCGTCGGATAGTTGCTTACAGGCCGCAGGATGAAGAGCTGTTCTCCCGATGTGGCCTCCCAAAGGCGTGCAGTGCCATCCCTCGCGGCCGTCAGGATACGGCTCCCATCCGGGCTGAATTCAGCCCTCTCCAGGGCCTCTTCATGTCCTTTTAGAACTACGGTTTCGGCGCCGCTGGAGATGTCCCAGACGGCCGCAGTCTTGTCGTGGGATGCGGTGACGATGCGATCGCCGGCCGGATTGAATGCCGCATCCGTCACGCCGGCCCCATGCCGGAAGATTTTGATCTGTCGGTGCGCCAGCAGAGCCTTGTAGAGGGCTGTCTCAGCCTCAAAGAGATAGGGCCGCTTGGGCTGGTCTTTCGAGGACAGTGCTTCGAGCGCCAACAGGATCGCAGCCTCGGTGTTGCCTCTCGACGCGGACTGCTCCGAAAGAAACGAGAGCGAAAGAGACTGATTGCGCAGCGCCTGATCGCGTTGGCCCCTTGCCTCCTCCCGCGCTTTGAAGGCGACCAGCGCGCCTGCGCCCGCCATGAGAGCGAGCGCGATCGCCACGATCGCGGCATTGCGCGTACGTCGGGCGAGCCGGTTTGCTGCGACAGCCGCGAGGCTCCGGCGCTCGGCCTCGCGCTCCAGGCGCTCGCGTTTTGCCTCTTCGGCGGCCTCGATCAGCGCCAGCTCCGCGTGCCGATCCTTCTCCTCTTTCTGCCGATGGGCACGCAAGGACGCCGCGGGCCATGTCGTCGTCCGCGTAGCACATGAAGCACTGTTGAGCCGTTGGCCGCGCGCCGGTGACATTGTGAACGCAAACCGGAACTTCCTCGAG
>NZ_RZSG01000778.1:0-2773 GCF_003997725.1 Mesorhizobium sp. M4A.F.Ca.ET.050.02.1.1 | reverse complement strand
ATGACGGTTGCGCGATCGTCGATTCGCTTGAAAGAATTCTGATGGAAAATCTGGCTTGGGATGGCTGGTTCGCAAAAAACGGACTGCCCTACCTTTCTCTGACTTACGAGCAAATTCAGCAAGATCCGCGAGCAAGCCTCAAGCAAATTGCACGCTTGGCGGATACCGAACTTACCTGGGGAACCAACATCGAGTCAGGTCTCGAAATCCAGCGCGACACAATCAATGACGAATGGAGGGAGCGCTTTCTGTCCGAGTACGCCGATCCTTCGAGCTTCTGGCATCGCCCGCGCCACTTCCGTGGTTTCCTGAAGAACTAGAAACAACGAAAACCCACTTGATCGAGGCGGCGAACTCGCAGATGTGGGTAGCGTCTCGGTCGTTTGACAGCAGGCCACCAGGGTTATAGCGACATACACTCCGATGAACCGGTAGCGCCCCCGATGGCTGACGAATACCCCGACTATTCAATCGTCGTGGAAATGGAGAACGCCAAGTCGATCGACTGGGCCGAGATCGGCGTTGGGCTGAACGCCCTGGCGCGCGAAATCGCCGCGGTTTCCGCGATCGGCTTTGCGAGACCGAAACTGATCATCTCGCATGGCGGGCAAGCCGAGGACGCGGACACGCTTCGGCGCAACTTCCGTGCCGAAGCGCCGCGATTGGAAGAAGTGGCGGAGATAGGCTTCGTGGCTTGCCCTGGCGGCCGCTACTACGACCTCAAGAACAATGGCATCAAGGCAACCGAGGGCGAACTGGTCGTCTTCCTGGACTCAGACACCGTACCGGAACGCGACTGGCTTGCAACCCTGCTCGGCCCGTTTCAGGACCCTGGCATCGTCTGTGTCAACGGCTACACGTATCTTTTGTGCGATGACTTCTTTTCGAGAACCTTTGCCCTGATGTGGTTCTTCCCGATGGCCCAGGGCGACAAGAGGTTCGCCTCGAAACGGGCCCTCAACGCCAACAATACTGCCTTCCGGCGCGACTGGATTTCCAGCCACCCGTTTCCTGAAAACAATGGCTTCAAGGTCTCCTGCACCTTGCTGATGCACCAACTGCGCCGCGAAGGCCACGATCTGCGCAACGTCAACGCTCGCGTCTACCACTATTCCCCGCGGGGCTGGCGGTTCTTTTTCTGGCGCGCATTGGTGACCGGCAGGGATGCCGACAGGAAATTCGTCGCGCTCCGGTCGCCCAGCCGGGGCCAGCGGATCGTCAAGTCGTTCAGCCGCTGGTTCACCATGTCGTGGCGCACGGCGCGGCGCATCGTGGGCCATGCGCACCCCGCAGGCATGCCGCTTTGGCAAATCCCGTTCGCCGTCATCGTCGGCCTGGCGTTCTATACCTTGGTCTTCTGGGGACAGCTCAGCTTTGCCGCGGGCATCGTCGGCGACAGGGTCGAGCTCGTGCCGGACTATATCGGCCACAGCTAAAGTGTTGCAGTTGAGGCGCGGTGTCGCGGAATTTGCCGGTTGCAGGCCCTGAGCGCCGGGCGGTCGAGATGACACGGAGGCCTCTTTTTTGTAGCGTTCCACCGAACGCAATCCTGGGCGGGCATGGAAGGCGGCCTCAGATCCATCCGAATATCCCAGAATCCGGGGCCTAGTTGCATGCCGAAAGCTCCCGAGCCGGCGCCCCTCATCACAGTGATCACGCCAACCCACAACCGGCGCAGCCAGGTCGTGCGCGCCGTGGAAAGCGTGCTGGCCCAGAGCCTTGTCCGTTTCGAGCACATTGTCGTCGATGACGGCTCCACCGACGGCACGGCGGCGGCGCTTGCCGAAATCCGCGATCCCCGGCTGATCTATGTCGGCGCGAAATGGCGTGGCGCCAACGCCGCCCGCAATGCCGGTATCGAACGCGCGCGGGCGCCCATTGTCACATTTCTCGATTCGGACGACGTCTATCTGCCGGACCGGCTGGAACGCACGCTGGCGCGCTTCGATGAGAATCCGTCGCTGGAAGTCCTCATCAGCTCTTTCGTGTCCGTGAAGGGCAACCGGGCCACCAGATGCGTCAACCGCGAGGCTTTCCTGACCCGCAACACGTTGGAACGGGCCCTGGTCTCCCAGACCATATTCATCGCCGGTTCCGCGATAACCGCCCGGCATGAATCGCTGCTGGCGATCGGCGGCTACGACAGCGACATCGCGCGCATGCAGGATCGCGAATTGCTGCTGCGCTTCGCCCGCCGCGGCGGCGCGCTGCTCACCGAGGAAATCGACTGGAAGAAATACAATTCGGAGAATTCGATTTCCGGCCGCCGTGACGGCTATGTCGAGGCCTATGCGAACCTCATCGACAAGCACCCTTACATCGCTGACCGCTATCCCGAGATCCCGCCCTATATGATCGCGCGCCAGATCATCGCCGATACGATGAAGGGCAGGATTTCGCAGGCATTCGCCGGTTATCTGGCCAACCGCTCGTCCAAGTCGCTCGGCTACTCGCTGCCGCAGCTGTTGCGCGGCTATGTCGACGGTCGCCGCCGCCGGCGTGACCTCTATGACGAGTTCCGCGAGAAATACGGCGCGCGGCCCGCCTGATCTTGTCGTGCCCCGAACCTGTCGGCTTAGAGCAATTCCAGGAAAAGTGTGTAACGGTTTTCCGTCCTGAATCGCGTAGAAACAAAAAGTTAGAGCGGTTCCGCGATTCCTTGAAACGCTGAACCGCTCTAGCGATCGAGTTCCGGGAAATAGGGATCGGAATAGAAACGGCGGTCGCGCTCGCCCCGCAGGCAGTCGATGGGTGGCTCGGCATCGATCCGGAC
>NZ_RZSG01000777.1:0-2786 GCF_003997725.1 Mesorhizobium sp. M4A.F.Ca.ET.050.02.1.1 | reverse complement strand
CGGCAGGACAATGAGGGGCAGCGCGGACGTCGGTGATTTGCGAGCGGTCGTGGCAGCTGAAGCCTTCTGACAGGCAATCGGGTCAGAAACTGAATTTCATATTTGCAGGCGTCGGCGCTGCCCCTCATCCGCCTGCCGGCACCTTCTCCCCGTATCACGGGGAGAAGGCAGCTAGTCCGATCAGTCCTCGTTCGCCTTGACCTTGACGCCAAGCGTCTTCGGCAGGTCGAGCGGGTTCGACATCGCTCCGGCCATGATCAGCGCGAACGGCACCGCAGCCGGTGGCTCGGCCGAAATCTCCAGACTCTTCGGATCGTCGAGATATTTGCCGACCGCAGCCGTTACCTCGGCCGTCAGCTCAGGATTGTTGAGCTGGGCCATGCCGAACGGCACGATCGCCTTGGCCTGATTGGCGATGTCCTTGCCCGACATGCCCTGCTGCTTTCCAACATAGTCCAGCACCTTGTTGGTCAGCGAATCGTCGTCGAAGCGGATCGAGGCGCTGTTGAACGAAAGCTGCTGCAACAGGCCGAGCATGGCCATGCCCTGCGCCGAATTGTCGGCGCCTTCGGGCTGCGCGGCCATCTTCTTCTGCATCTCCTGCAGCGACTTGATGAAGTCGAGCGTATAGCCGCCGAGGCCGAAGGTCATGCCGAGCTTGCCGGCATTGTCGACCGCAATGTCGTATTTCGACAGCTCCATCTTGCCGTCCGCCGGCTGCCACGTGCCGGCGATGTCGATATTGCCCGAAATGTTCTGGTATCCGAGCGCTTCGATGGCCTCCTTGGACTTGGGGTCTTCGACCAGGGTCAGGTCGGCATTGAACTTTTCCGTCGTGCCGGAAAATTCCATCGCCTTGCCGTCCTCCGGCGGGCTGACCTCGATGGCAAGTCCGTCCATCGAGAAGGCGGTCTTGTCGGCAACCTTGACCGTCATGTTGGAGAGCTCGGCCGACTTGTACATCATCAGCGAGCCGAGCGGGCCAGTGGCGCCTTCGGCCGGCACCGTCATGTCATGGATCACGAACGGGCTGAGCGACAGCGTGACGCCGTCCTTGCTGTGCTCGAGGGCCGCGGTCGAGACGGTTTCGATGTCATAGCCGCCATCGGCTTCGCTGACGCCTTCGAGCTTGACGTCGCCGATGGTCAGCGGCTCCTTCTCGCCGGCCGGCTTCACGGCCACGCCCTGCAGCACCATGTTGGACTCGTCGCCACTCACCCCGGTCCAGGAGATGTCGACGCCCTGGGCGGCAAGCGCCGCCTTGAGGCGATCGGCGACGGCGGTGTCCTGCGCGAAGGCGGCATTGAGCGGCAGCGTCAGCAGGAAGGTCGAGAAAGCCAGTTTCTTGAGAGTTGAGCGTTGGAATGTCATCACGAAGTCCCCTGAGAGTTGTCCTGAAATTGCTTCTTGATCCTATGCGCCATCACCATTCCGCGACGAACTGGACGGGAAAAAGGTGTCTCCCGGCACAATGGTCGAAAATCACGGTGAAAGGCAAATGGCGGGCCGACCTCATCGCTTGAAGCGGTGAATTTGTCATGAAGATCGGGTTTCCATGCGGCATCGCCCTGCCATAGACAGGGCGTGTAACAGGTTGATGTTGGCTGGCGCCGTCATGCGGGCAATCGATGTTGCAGTTGGGCCGCAAATTGGCCGGCGAGCGTCGCCAATTCCGTGAAATCCGTCACACCCGTGGGCTTGAGAGGCGCGGATTAGGCCAGCCGGCGCTTGCCGCGAATCACCCGCTCGGCTAGTGCAAACCCATGGGAAAAAGGCTTTTGCCGCCTTCGGATGGCGGCGGTGACCATATCGAACCGGTCGATCTGAAGAAGGCGCTCGAGGAGCGCTATCTCGCCTATGCGCTGTCGACCATCATGCACCGGGCATTGCCGGATGTGCGCGACGGGCTGAAGCCCGTCCATCGCCGCATCATGCATGCCATGCGGCTGCTGAGACTCAACCCCGACCAGGGCTTCGCTAAATGCGCGCGTATCGTCGGCGAGGTGATGGGCAAGTTTCATCCGCATGGCGACCAGTCGATCTATGACGCGCTGGTGAGGCTGGCGCAGGATTTCTCGATGCGCTACCCGCTCGTCGACGGGCAGGGTAATTTCGGCAATATCGACGGCGATAACGCCGCCGCCATGCGCTACACCGAAGCGCGCATGACCGATGTGGCGACGGAGCTGCTCGCCGGCATCACCGAGGATGCCGTCGACTACCGCCCGACCTACAATGAGGAGGACGAGGAGCCGGTCGTGCTGCCCGGCGCCTTCCCCAACCTGCTCGCCAACGGCTCGTCCGGCATTGCAGTCGGCATGGCGACCTCGATCCCGCCGCACAATGCCGCCGAGCTCTGCGACGCGGCGTTGCATCTGATCGAGAATCCCGACGCGCCGGTGACCGCGCTGATGGACTTCGTCCAGGGCCCGGATTTCCCGACCGGCGGCATCATCGTCGATAGCCGCGCATCGATCCTCGAAGCCTATGAAACCGGCCGCGGCGGCTTCCGCGTCAGGGCGAAATGGGGCCAGGAGGACCAGGGCAGGGGCACCTGGAGCATCGTCGTCACCGAGATCCCCTATGGTGTCCAGAAGGCCAGGCTGATCGAGAAGATCGCCGAGCTTCTGATGGCGCGCAAATTGCCGCTGCTCGAAGACATCCGCGACGAGAGCGCCGAGGATATCCGCATCGTGCTGGTGCCGAAGAGCCGCAGCGTCGATCCCGGCATTCTGATGGAATCGCTGTTCAAGCTGACCGAGCTCGAAAGCCGCTTCCCGCTCAAC
>NZ_RZSG01000776.1:0-2798 GCF_003997725.1 Mesorhizobium sp. M4A.F.Ca.ET.050.02.1.1 | reverse complement strand
CGACGGCGATCCGGCCAACACCCCTCATCCGTCTCGGCGCTGCGCGCCGATCCACCTTCTCCCACAAGGGGAGAAGGTAAGGTGCGCAGCCTGATCAGCGCAAAGACCAGCGCGGCGCCGGTGAATTGCAGGAACTGCACCAGCGACACCGGATGATTTTCAAGCAGCGACTTGCCGACCAGCGCATTGGTCGACCACAGCGCCACCGCGCCTGCGGCAAAGGCCAGCGCGGCCGCGGGAGCCGTTCCATCCCGGACGATCCGGGATGGCGTCCTGTTTTCCTGCCTGGCCATGAGCTGTTCCGAATTGTGGATCAGTAAAGCAAGCCGGTTCCCGCCCATGACCTCATTACCATGATTCCCTGGCACCGCCGGAGACCGGTTCGGTGACCGGCTGCGGCGCGGGATGTTGTTCGGCAAAACGGCGATAGGCCGGCAGCTGATTGTTCCAGACGTCATCGGCCAGCTCGTTCACCCATTCGCGGTCATGATCGTTGTCGGCGGCGAGGTAGAACATCCGGTTGTCGTCGACATAGGGTTTTGCGACCGAACGCTGGTTGAGCACCAGGGTGACGCGCGAGCCGAGCTGGATGGGCGCCGTGCGGTGCAGCACGCCGAGGAACTGGCCGAGCGTCGCGTAGTTCATCTTGTGGTCGATGCGCATGATGCGGTTGCGCGGGATCTCGCGTCCGGATTCCAGGATCGCCCGCCCGGTCTCGGAATCATCGCAATAGATCTCCAGATGACCGCCGATCAGCGGATCGCTGATCGACAGCGGGATGAGCTCGGTGACCGGCACGCCGTCGCAATGCCATTCGACGGCACCGTCCTTGGGATTCATGAAGGTGACCGTCGAGCCGACGATCGACAGCGGATAGGGCTCGAGCTTGGTGCCCATCATGTCGGAGAGCCGCTCCAAGCGGAGCTTGTCGTTCAGCAGTTCCTTGATCTCGGGAATGTAACGGTCGGCGCCGGTGATGAAGGTAAGATCGAGATGCTTGTGGATGGCGTGGCTGGACTTCAGCTTCAACGCGGCCTCCTCGATCGCGGCAAGCAGCGCCGGGTCGTAGCCGTGCAGATACTGCGCGACGCCGAAGCTCGACACTTTCCAGGCGGTGTCGTGGCCGATGATGGCTTCACGGCTCATCGCATAGCGCAGTTCGGGGATGGTATGGGCGTTCATTCTACTTCTCCAGGTGGGGGCAACACTTGGTAAACAGTCGATTAATCCGCCCACCCCTGTAAATTTAGGAATGCTGGTGCTACCGTAAGCCCAGCTTAAGGTCGAAAACGGTGCGTCTGCTCAGTCAGGTCAACCTCAATTCGCTGAAGATCGTCGAGAGTGCTGCCAGGCACGGGAACTTCACGCGCGCCGGCGAAGAACAGTTCATCACCGCCTCGGCAGTCAGCCAGCGCGTCAAAAGCCTGGAAGATCAGTTGCGCTTCAAGATCTTCCAGCGCGGCGGCAACGCCGTGTCGCTGACGCCGGAAGGCGAGACCTATGTGTCGCGGGTGCGCGAAGCCCTGGAGCGGATCGTGGCGGCGAGCATGGAAGCGACCGGGCAATCACAGGCGCATGTGCTCAAGATCTCGGTGCTGCCAACCTTCGCAGCGCGCTGGCTGTTCCCGCGCCTGCCGATGTTCCAGCGGCAATATCCAGACATCGAGATGCGCGTCTCGACCTCCTACGCCACGCATGAGTTCGCGACCTCGGAGATAGATCTCGAAATACGCTATGGCGACGGCAGCTTCCCCGGGCTGCAGGCGGACCTTTTGTTCAAGGAAGACCTGACGCCGGTGTGCAGCAGGAAACTCTTCCACGAGATCCTCGGCGACAAGCCGCTGTCGAAGGTGACGCCGGATGATCTTCGGCATTTCACGCTCCTCCATTCCGACACCTGCACCCAGAACTGGCAGTCATGGCTTGCCTTTGCCGGGGCGAGCTTCGTGCTCGGCGAGACCAAGAGCATATATTTCGATTCCTGCATGATGTCCTACGAGGCGGCCAATGCAGGCCTGGGCTTTGCCGTCGCCAACCGCGCCTATATGGCGAGCGACATCCGCGCCGAGCGGCTGGTGGCACCGTTCGCGGTGCATCACCCCAACACCGCCGGCTGGTACTTCGTCAGCCCCGATACCCAGCACGCGGCGCGCAAGGTTGTGCTGTTCAAGCAATGGGTGATGGCGGAGGCGGCGCTGACTCAGCGCCAGCTGGACCTTGAGATCGCCGGGGTGCCAGTGAGGCGGGCGGCGATGGCTTGAGACAGCCGCTCGCTCATTTTTGAGGCTATACTTCACACTATGTGGGCAACCATCAGGTACAAATGACGATGCCCTGTCGCAACTCTGGGTTTTTGTTGTAGATTTCACACAATACACGAATTTTCAGACGAATTTCACACAATTCGAGAAGTCTTCCCCAACCCATCCCCTGACCTGGCGGCAAGACTCAGCTATAGTCTGTTTTGCGGCGGGCCTGACTTTCCCGCTTGGCCGGCGCTTTCCGCTTCCTCCCAAGCAGCGCCGGCCTTCTTCTTGCAGCGCCTGTGGTCATCTCGCCGCGCCGATCGCTTCATGAGCGGCGCGTCACTGCGCCGGCGGCGTCCCCTGCTGGTCGCCGCCAGTTGTGGACTTCGGCACCGGGTTCTTGTCGACCTGCGGATTCTGGTCGACGGGCGCCTTGGTCGGCTGGACATTGTTGTCGCAGGCGGCGAGCGCGAGCCCCAAAGCCAGCAGCATCGGAAGCTTCATCATGACAACCTCCTCTCGTTCGCCCCTTTTATGAGGGCAAACGAGGGG
>NZ_RZSG01000775.1:0-2804 GCF_003997725.1 Mesorhizobium sp. M4A.F.Ca.ET.050.02.1.1 | reverse complement strand
GTTCAAATACGGTTCGGGCACCGGCTCCAACTTCTCGCTGCTGCGCGGCGAAGGCGAAAAGCTTTCGGGCGGCGGCCGCTCGTCCGGCCTGATGAGCTTCCTCAAGATCGGCGACCGCGCGGCGGGCGCCATCAAGTCGGGCGGCACGACGCGCCGCGCCGCCAAGATGGTCATCGTCGACGTCGACCATCCCGACATCGAGGAATTCATCGACTGGAAGGTCAATGAAGAGCAGAAGGTCGCCTCGCTGGTGACCGGCTCCAAGATTGTCAAGAAGCACCTCGAAGCGATCATGAAGGCCTGCGTAAATTGCGAAGGCCATGACGACGACTGCTTCGATCCGGCGATCAACACCGCGCTGAAGCGCGAGATCAAGGCGGCCAAGAAGGACGCCGTGCCGGAGAACTATATCTACCGCGTCATCCAGTTCGCCCGCCAGGGTTACACCTCGATGTCGTTCAAGACCTACGACACCGACTGGGATTCGGATGCCTACCTCACCGTTTCCGGCCAGAACTCCAACAATTCGGTGTCGCTGAAGGACAACTTCCTGCGCGCCGTCGAGGCCGATGGCGACTGGCAGCTGACCGCCCGCAAGGACGGCAAGGCGCTGAAGACGCTGAAGGCGCGCGACCTGTGGGAAAAGATCGGCTACGCGGCCTGGGCGTCGGCCGATCCCGGCCTGCACTTCAACACGACGATGAACGACTGGCACACCTGCGCTTCGGCCGGTGCGATCCGGGCCTCCAACCCGTGCTCGGAATACATGTTCCTCGACGACACGGCCTGCAACCTCGCTTCGATCAACCTTCTGCCCTACCGCAATGCCGACGGCACGATCGACATCGCCACTTACGAGCACACGGTGCGGCTGTGGACCATCGTGCTCGAAATCTCGGTGATGATGGCGCAGTTCCCGTCGAAGGAGATCGCCAAGCTCTCCTACGAATACCGCACACTCGGCCTCGGCTACGCCAATATCGGCGGCCTGCTGATGACCTCGGGCATACCGTACGACTCCGACGAGGGCCGCGCCATCTGCGCCGCGCTTACCGCGATCATGACCGGTACGGCCTACGCCACATCGGCCGAGATGGCCGCCGAGCTCGGCGCCTTCCCGGACTATGACCGCAACGCCCAGAACATGCTGCGCGTCATGCGCAACCACCGCCGCGCCGCCTATGGCGACAAGGACGGTTACGAGAAGCTCGCCGTCAATCCGGTGCCGCTGGTCGCCGCCGACCTCAAGCAGCAGGAGCTGGCCGCCCACGCCCGCGCCGCCTGGGACCGCGCCATCGAGCTTGGCGAGGAGCATGGTTATCGCAATGCGCAGGCGACCGTGATCGCGCCGACCGGCACGATCGGCCTGGTCATGGATTGCGACACCACCGGCATCGAGCCCGACTTCGCGCTGGTCAAGTTCAAGAAGCTCGCTGGCGGCGGCTACTTCAAGATCATCAACCGCGCCGTGCCGGAAGCGCTGCGCACGCTGGGCTATACTGAAAGCCAGATCGCCGAGATCGAGGCCTATGCGGTCGGCCACGGCAACCTCAACCAGGCGCCCGGCATCAATCCCGGCTCGCTGAAGGCCAAGGGTTTTTCCGACGACAAGATCGCAGCGCTGAATGCGGCGCTGAAGTCGGCCTTCGACATCAAGTTCGTCTTCAACCAGTGGACGCTGGGCGCCGACTGGGTGAAGGAGACGCTCGGCTTCACCGACGAGCAGCTCGGCGATTTCTCGTTCGAGATGCTGCCGGCGCTGGGCTTCTCGAAGAAGGACATCGAGGCCGCCAACATTCATGTCTGCGGTGCCATGACGCTGGAAGGCGCGCCCTTCCTGAAGGCCGAGCACCTCGCCGTGTTCGACTGCGCCAGCCCGTGCGGCAAGATCGGCAAGCGCTCGCTGTCGATCAACAGCCACATCCTGATGATGGCGGCGGCGCAGCCCTTCATCTCCGGCGCCATCTCCAAGACCATCAACATGCCGAACGAAGCGACGGTCGAGGACGCCAAGAACGCCTATATGCTGTCGTGGAAGCTGGCGCTGAAGGCCAATGCGCTCTACCGCGACGGCTCCAAGCTGTCGCAGCCGCTCAATGCCTCGCTGCTCGCCGATGGCGAGGAGGATGAGGACGAAGCGGTCGAACAGCTGATCGCGGCGCCCGCCGCGCAGCGCGCCGTGCAGGTGACGGAAAAGATCGTCGAGCGCGTGGTGGAGCGGCTCTACCGCGACCGCGAGAAGCTGCCGAACCGCCGCAAGGGCTACACGCAGAAGGCAGTCGTTGGCGGCCACAAGGTCTACCTCAGGACCGGCGAGTTCGACGACGGGCGCCTCGGCGAAATCTTCATCGACATGCACAAGGAAGGTGCTGCCTTCCGCGCCATGATGAACAACTTCGCCATCGCCATCTCGCTCGGCCTGCAGTACGGCGTGCCGCTCGACGAATATGTCGAGGCCTTCACCTTCACCAAGTTCGAGCCGGCCGGCATGGTGCAGGGCAACGACGCGATCAAGAACGCGACGTCGATCCTCGACTACGTGTTCCGCGAGCTCGCCGTTTCCTATCTCGCCCGCCACGACCTCGCCCATGTCGACCAGTCGGACTTCGACAAGACAGCGCTCGGCCGCGGCATCACCGAGGGCAAGGCGACGCCGTTCTCGAAGGGCCTGACCCGCGGCGTTTCGCCGGTCAAGCTAGTCTCGGGCGCCGGCGGTGATCCCAAGGGCTTTGGCGGCTCAGCCCCGACGACGTCCCCTGCCCGCGCGGCGCCCACCGCCTTCTCCCGCTCCAACGTCCTGACGC
>NZ_RZSG01000774.1:0-2806 GCF_003997725.1 Mesorhizobium sp. M4A.F.Ca.ET.050.02.1.1 | reverse complement strand
AGCAAGGACCGGGAGCTTGAGGCCCCGAGCGAGCCCAAAGACCGCACGCATGACGGCAGCCGCCTCATCGCTGCTATCCACCGCCCGCACAAGAGACTGGTCGACTTTGATCTTATCGAAAGGGAAGGCCCGCAGGTTCGACAGCGACGAGTATCCGGTGCCGAAATCATCCATTGCGATTTGGACCCCAAGGCCTTTGAGCCGGCGCAGCGCGGCGAGCGCGCGCCCCATGTCCTTGATCAGGCAAGTTTCCGTAATTTCCAGCTCGAGGCGGGACGGATCGAGACCGGTCTCTTTCAGCACTGCCCCGACCAGCTCGGGCAAATTCCCGCCATGAAGTTGCATGGCCGAAACGTTGACGCTGATTGCTAGCGGTTGTTGCCAGCTTGCCGCTTCGGCGCAGGCGGTCCGCAGCACCCATTCACCGATCTTCAGAATCGCGCCACACTCCTCCGCGATCGGGATGAACACCGCCGGCGGAACGGCGCCCCGTTCCGGATGATCCCACCGGAGCAGCGCTTCGAAACCGAATATTTTGTTGGACAGGAGTTCCGCCTGCGGTTGATAGACGAGGCGCAGTTGCTTGCGCGAAATCGCATGACGGACGTCGTGCTCGAACTGGCGACGATCGCGCAGATGCTCACCCATGGACGGCTCGAAAACGCAATAGACGCCCCGCCCCTGCATTTTGGCCTCATAGAGCGCGGCATCGGCATGGCTCAGAAGCGTCTTCCGATCGGGTGCATCGTTCGGGAACACAGCAATGCCGATGCTGGTGCCGATGGTGACGCCGGCGGGCAGGTTGGCCCCCGTGTCATTGCATGCGTCCAAGATGGCTTCAGCGGTGCGCGTTGCATAGGCGGCGCTCGGCAGACCGGGAACGATCACAGCGAACTCGTCGCCGCCCAAGCGCGCAACCATCTGCCCTGGCTTAAGGACGCCACTGATCTTCTCGGCCACACACTGCAGCACGGCGTCTCCAACGAGATGGCCGAAGAGGTCGTTGATCTCCTTGAAGCGGTCGAGATCGAGGAAGAGGACGGCAAGGCACCGCTCAGCGCTGCGATGCGTGGTAAACTCGGCCTCGAGCTTTTCGTTGAAGCTCGTGCGGTTTGGAAGCTTGGTCAAGGGATCGTGGTGGGCAAGGAACTGGATCTCCTCCTCCGCCCGCTTGCGCCCGCGGATATCGCGCACGGCAAGAACATGGTGTTGCTTGCCGGCATAGAGCATGCTGTGCCGGATCAGTTCAACCGGGACCGTGCTGCCGTCCGTCGCGCATAGTCCCACCTCCAGCGGCGTTTGCGCTGTGCCCGTGAGCTCGCCTTGCGAAACCGTGGGAAAGAAGGACGCGAGCGCGCGGCCGGCTGGCTGAGTGCCGTCCACGCAGGCAAGCGCGACGAAACTGCGATTGGCTGCCACAATATCGGTTTCGTTGCACACGATCAGCCCCTCCACGGCCGCGTCGGCCAGCTCCTGCATACGCGCTGCCTCGCCGGCGCGACGCAGATCACGCACATCGAGGGCGAGGCCGATGATGGCCAAAAGGATGATGACGATTGAAGCGAGGGCTACGCCAGTTGCCATCCAGTCCGCCGGCAACGCCGTCGCGGAAATGACAATGCGCGGGTCTGGCATGATTGCGGCGGCGGCCATCGCCGTGAAATGGTGGCTGCAAATCGCTACCGTCAGCACGACCGCGCCCAGCGCCTTCCACTTGACCGTGTTCGAGTGAAGGGCAACCGGCAATGCGGTTGCGCCGAACAGCCCACCAAGAATGATTGAGGCGGCGACGAGCGGCACATCCCAGACGACGCGGCCCTCGATCTCGAATGCGGCCATGCCAGTGTAGTGCATCACCGCGATGCCGCCCCCGACGACCGCACCGCCGATCCAGCGCCCATGTGGAATGCGCGGCGAGATGCCGATCGCGAGACCGGTGCCGGTCAACGCGATCGCGGCCAGCAACGACACGATCGTCAAGGCGATGTTATAGCCGCTCGACACAGCGGGCTGGAATGCCAACATGGCTATGAAATGCGTCGCCCAGATGCCGAAGCCGGTGGCGATCGCGGCGACGGCTAGCCAGACCCGTCGCATTTCGCTTTCACTGCGCCCGACATGGTGGAGGAGGTTCACAGCTGTGAAAGAGGCCAGGGCGCAGATGAAGGCCGCCAGCGCAACCAGACGCAGATCATGCTGCGTCGCAATGCAAGTGTAGACTTTCAACATGCTCTTCCCCCAGGCAGGATGATCACCCGTCTGGGGAGAAATCTACGGCCAAAACTTGAATAAAGCGCTTAAGCGGAAAATCCGCTTCGAGCTGGCGCTTGCGGTCGACGAATCGCCGGCAGAGATCGAGATCCAGCGCAAGGGTTAATCGCTGCGCAGATCTTGCTTCAAGCGCGGCTGCATCGAAAGCTTTTCGAGCAGGTGGTGGATGGGCCTCACTACGCAATACCCTGCAGACAGGCGTGTCGCTGCCTTTCCGTTTTCTCGGTCTGTCGATGAAGATCATGCAGCAGGATAGCGGCAGCATCACTAACATTGAACACGATGCGCTCTGAGCTATGGCGGCTAACCCGAACACGACCCGCTTCTCAAATCTGCTTAAGCCGGTCATCTCTGCGCCCCCAAGGCGATTATGCGGCAATAGGCCCAGTTCGTCTTCTTCCCGAGCCGAGCGCGGTTCCCGCTGTGATCGTGAAATCTCGACGCAATGCCGTCTCGACGTACCCCGTGCCTGGCCACAGCCTCAAACGTCGCCGCGAACAGCCGCTCCTTCTCCTCCCGAAACCAGCGCCGGCGC
>NZ_RZSG01000773.1:0-2818 GCF_003997725.1 Mesorhizobium sp. M4A.F.Ca.ET.050.02.1.1 | reverse complement strand
CGCCGGGTCTGGCCGGCGTCAACGGTACCGATCCCTTCTTCATCATGCCGCTGTTCCTGGCCGAATTGAAGACGATGGGCTTTTCCGGTGTGCAGAACTTTCCCACCATCGGCCTGTTCGACGGCACCATGCGGCAGAGCTTCGAGGAAACCGGCATGGGTTTTGGGCTCGAGGTCGACATGATCGCCGAGGCGCACAAGCTCGACCTCCTGACCACGCCCTATGTCTTCAACCCCGACGAGGCGCGCGCCATGACAAAGGCCGGCGCCGACATCATTGTTGCCCATATGGGCGTGACGACCGGCGGCTCGATCGGCGCCACGTCGGCGAAGTCGCTCGACCACTGCGTGAAGGAGATCGACGCTATCGCCGACGCCGCGCGCTCGGTGCGCAAGGACGTCATCCTGCTTTGCCATGGCGGGCCGATCTCGATGCCGGACGATGCCCGCTACATCCTCGAGCGCTGCGAAGGGCTGCATGGCTTCTATGGCGCGAGCTCGATGGAACGGCTGCCGGCGGAGGCCGCAATCGCCAAACAGACGGCGGATTTCAAGGCGGTCGCGATCGGCCGCGGCAAGGCGACCATCAAGAAAAAGAAGGGATGAGACGATGACCGACAAGAGCAAGATGTTCGTGTATCCGAAGGACGTCAGCGCCTTTGGCTTCGACTGGGGCAGGCTGGCCCTGACGGTCGCGCCCGAAGTGAATGGTGCGGAGCGTTTTTCCGGCGGCGTCGTCGACCTGCCCTCCGGCAAGGGCCACACCCGCCACAACCATCCCGGCGCCGAAGAAATCATCTTCGTCATCTCCGGCCATGGCGAGCAGATGGTCGAGGACGAGGACGGCAATCCGGTGGTCGCGAAAGTCGGCCCCGGCTGCACAGTCTATGTGCCCGAGAGCCGCTTCCATTCGACGCTCAACACCGGCGACCAGCCGATGCAGCTCTTCGTCGTCTATTCGCCGGCCGGCCCGGAACTGGCGCTGCGCGACCTGCCGGATGTCAGGGTGCTGCCAGCAGGGGAGTGAACCTTCGAGGCTGGCGCCGCCCCTCATTGTCCTGCCGGACATTTCTCCCCGTAGAACGGGGAGAAAGACGCCTTCATCAACGATTTCGCAAATCGCCGAAGCTGCCTTCTTCTCCCCGTTCTACGGGGAGAAGGTGCCGGCAGGCGGATGAGGGGCGGCGCCGACTTTCGGCCTTATGAAATCCCGCCCCTGTTCCATCCCCTGGCCCGGTCGCCGAACATCGCGTAGCCATTATCCGTCACCGCGACAGTATCCTCCAACTTGATGAAGCCGCGTGTCGGGTGAAGCATGGTCGTCTCGACCGACAGCACCATGTTCTTTTCCAGCGGCTTCCCGGCATAGGTGCCTTCATAGGTGACCGGATGGTTGGTCATCAGGAAGGGCGCTTCATGCGTGATGAGCCCCATGCCGTGGGCGAAGAAATCCGTGTAAGGCGAGACCTTCGAGGCCTTCAGCACGCCCTCCGCATGGGCGATCATATCGCCACCGAGCGTGCCCGCCCTGACCTTCGAAAACGCCGCCTGCTGCACGACGTCCACCTCAGCCAGCAGATCCTCCAGCTCTGCGTCCGGCTCGCCGAGAATCCCCATGCGGCAGAGGTCGCCGATATAGCCGTGGTAGTTGCCGCCGGAATCGATCGACAACACCTCGCCCTGCTTCCACGCTTGCGGCGAGGCCGCGCGGTTGTGACTGGAGCCCAGGGTCAGCAGGCAATATTCGAAATGCGCGCCGCGATTGGTCTCCTCGCGCCTCAGCTGCTCGATGATCTCGGTCTTGGTCGTGCCTTCGCGCGCCCATTGGATGGTCGCCAGCATCGAATCGGTGATCAGCTCGGAGGCGACACGCAGCCTCTCGAGCTCGGCGTCGGTCTTGATGGCGCGCATGCGCTCCAGCATGCCGGTCGCATCGATCAGCTTCGCATCCGGCAGCGCCTTGCGAACCAGCGTGTAGGCATCCGACGGCAGGAAGGCCGGCTCGATGCCGATGCGCGCCTCGCCCTTGCCGATCTTCTGCACATGCTCAACGGCGAGATTGGCGGCATCCAGTGTGCCCCAGCAGGCGGCGTGCAAGGTCGGTGTCCAGAACGGGTTGTTCTGGTGCTCGGCGCCCTCCATACGGTTGCCGATATAGGCAGCGCGGTCTGGCCCACCCTTCTCGTAGACAACGATCGGCAGGTAGCGGCTGTGGCCGATCGCATCCATGGCGGCGAAGAAGATGAACTTGTAGCCGCCGAGCAGATATTGCGTGTTGTGCTTGGAGGTGGCGAGCAGCACGTCGATGCCGGCTTCCTCCATCAGCCCGTCCAGCCTGGCCTGGTCGAATGGAATGGCGACCGCATTCTTGCCCGGGGCGATGTTCATTTTTTCTCTCCCTGAATGTGCTGGCCGATCGGGCCGGCTCGCCGGCTGGTTTTGTGGCTGATCATTTGGCTGTCGGCTAAATCTGCATCACTTTGGCTACTCTGGTCCAGCCAGAAATCAGCTTCCGGCCGTCATCGATTGTCACAATGCCGCGTTCTCGCGCGTCAATAGCAACATCTGGTCCTACCAGATTGTTCGACTGAACCGCTTGCCTAACGACTGGTCCAGCGGACGGAAATTTCAAAGCCACGCCAGAATGCGCCAAATCCGTCTCTGGCGAAACCCTTGGCGAGGCTCATAATCGCTGCCGCAACGACGCTCGTGGACAAGCTGGCGTCAAGGGATTGGCGCCCGAGCGGGTGGCGCGGAGGACGGAGGTCGATCATGTCAGCTCTCACCATTTCCAGGCGCACCGTGCTTGCCGGCTCGGC
>NZ_RZSG01000772.1:0-2821 GCF_003997725.1 Mesorhizobium sp. M4A.F.Ca.ET.050.02.1.1 | reverse complement strand
ACACGGATCAGGTGTCGATGAAACCACGCTGGTGCCGCTGGCGAAACAGATTGCGCCGGATGCCGCACTGGTCGCCGCGCGCGGTCGAATCCCACAAGAGGACGGCTTTCGCTGGTTCGAGCGGATCACGCCGACCAGCTTCGAGCAGGCCAGCATCCGCACGGAAACGGACGCCTTCGCGACGTTCGTTGCCGAGGCGACGAAGCGCCACGGGCTCGATCTCTCCCGCGCAGCCTTCCTCGGCTATTCGAACGGCGCCAACCTGGTCTCGAGCCTGATGCTGCTTCATTCCGGTCTCGTCCGGCGGGCCGCGCTTTTGCGGGCCATGCCGGTGTTGGCCGAGACGCCGCCGACGGATCTCGGCGGCACAAAGGTGCTGATGATCGCCGGCGCCGCCGACCTCACTTACGGTCCCTTCGCGCCGGCGCTGGTGATGCTGCTAAGCCAGCGCGGCGCCACGGTCGACGCAAGGATTATCACATCTGGGCATGAGATCGGCGATTCGGATGCGACGATCGTCAGGCAATGGCTGGCGGATCCAACTGCTGTCGCGTGAGCCCGGTCACAGGCGACGTCGGCGCTGACGGTGCCGGCCTGGAAGCAGAAGATGGTCATCCTGCTCGGCCTGACCAACCAGAAATCGGCGCTCGAGCTGCAGAAGACGGTGACCGACGCCACCAACGAGATGATCCGCCAGACCTCGAAGATGATGAAGGATCAGGCCATCTCGATCGAGGAGCAGGCGCAGCGCGGCATCGTCGACGTCGAGACGCTGGCTCAAGCCAACCGCGACCTGATCGACACCGTGCAGGGCGTGCTCAAGGTCCAGCAGGAAGGCCGCCAGAAGCGGGCGGACGCCGAAAAGCAGATGGACCAGATGACCGCGGACCTCAAGAAAGCGCTCACCCAGGGCTGACGGAGCCTCGATGCCGAAGACGCTGTCGTCCGTTCTCCTGCTGGCGGTCTCGCTGCTGCTGGCCGCCTGCAATTCGAGCAACGTCAAATTCTCGATCGTGTCCGGTTCCGAGAACACCGTTCTCGAGCCGATCGTGCAAGAGTTCTGCGCCAAGCAGGGCGCCACCTGCATCGTCTCTTATCAAGGCTCGCTCGACATCGGCCTTGGCCTGCAGAAGCCGGGCGGACTCGACCAGGATGCGGTCTGGCCGGCTTCGAGCGTCTGGGTGGACCTGTTCGATTCCGGCCGCAAGGTGCGCAACCTGACCTCGATCGCGCAGATGCCGGTCATCCTCGGCGTGCGCAAATCCAAGGCCGCCGAACTCGGCTGGGTCGGCAGGGACGTATTCATGAAGGACATTCTTGCCGCGGTGAAAGACGGCAAGCTGAGATTCCTGATGACGTCGGCCACGCAGTCCAATTCCGGCGCCAGCGCCTATCTCGCGATGCTATCCAGCGCGCTCGGCGGCAAGGAAGTAATCCAGCCCGGCGACCTCGACAATCCGAATGTGCGCGACACGGTCAGCGCCCTTCTGCAAGGCGTCGAGCGCTCGTCCGGTTCCTCGGGCTGGCTGGCCGACCTGTTCATCGACTCTGCGCGCAAGGGCACGTTCTACGACGCGATGTGGAACTACGAGGCGACGCTGAAAGAGACCAACGACAAGCTGAAGCAGATGGGCGACGAGCCGCTCTACGCGATCTACCCCGCCGACGGCGTTGCGGTCGGCGATTCACCGCTCGGCTTCATCGACCATGGGCGCGGCCCCGAGGTGGAGAAGTTCTTCACCGACCTGCTCGCCTACCTGCAATCGGACACGATCCGCAAGCGTATCGCCGATACCGGCAGGCGCCTGCCGCTCGGCGGCGCCGCGATCCAGGCGGCAGCCGAGCCGGACTGGAACTTCGATCCGGGCAGATTGGTGACGTCGATCCGCATGCCGGAGCCGGCGGTGATCCGCACGGCGCTCAATCTCTACCAGGAGGCGTTGCGCAAGCCCTCGCTGACGGCGCTCTGCTTCGACTTTTCCGGCTCGATGGAGGACCAGGGCGAAAAGCAGTTGCAGGTCGCCGCCCAGTTCCTGTTCACGCCGGAAAAGGCCAGTGAAGTGCTGGTGCAGTGGACGCCCTCCGACCACATATTCGTGCTGCCTTTCGACAGCGTGGTGCGCGACACATTCGAGGCGGGCGGCGACGCGGCCGGCCAGAGCCAGTTGCTGTCTGATGTGGCCGTGCAACGGGCCGGCGGCGGCACCGACATGTATGCCTGTGCGCAGCAGGCCCTGCAGAGGATCACCGCCACGCCGAACCTGTCGAAGTATCTGCCGGCCATCGTCATCATGACCGACGGCCGCACTGATGGCAGTCCCGCCATGTTCCTTGCGCAGTGGCGCCAAGCGCCGGTGCGCGTGCCGGTGTTCGGCATCACCTTCGGCGATGCCGACAAGAGCCAGCTCGACAGTCTCGCCAAGGCAACCTCGGCGCGAGTCTTCGATGGCAGCGGCGATCTGGCCAGCGCCTTCCGCGCCGCCCGCGGGTATAACTGAGCCGATGCGCTGGCTGTTCGGGAACGACTGGAACTGGATCGCGGCGGGCGCGGTTTCGGCCGCGCTGCTGCTCGGCCTGAGCTTCCTCACCCACTTCCCGTTCCTGGTCTCGCTGGTGATTGCCGCGCTTGTCTTTGCCGGGCTGGTCTTCGTTCTGGCGCCGCGCCAGCTGTTCGAAGGCCTGGATCTCGGCTCGATCGGCGGCGGCCAGGTGGCGTTCGCGCGCGAGCTTCTGGCGCAGGCGCAGCCGGCTGCCGACAAGCTGGCGGCAGCCGCGAGTTCGATTGCCGACAAGGACATGAAAGCGAAGGTGAAGAACCTTT
>NZ_RZSG01000771.1:0-2829 GCF_003997725.1 Mesorhizobium sp. M4A.F.Ca.ET.050.02.1.1 | reverse complement strand
CTGGACGGCCGCGGCCGCCGAGGCAGCGATCCGCGAGTTCGCCCAGGCCGGCGGCCACAAGCTCGGCGCCGTGGCGCAGCCGCTGCGGGCCGCGCTGACCGGCCGGAGCACGTCGCCCGGCGTGTTCGATGTGCTTGCCGTGCTCGGCCGCGAGGAAAGCCTGGCGCGCATCGCGGATCAAATCGATTAGGAGCGAACTGGCCCAAAAAGATTGGCATTGAAAGGTGCGTTTCGCAGTGCAACATTAGGCCTTGGCCCAATCTGGCACGCACCTCCTAAAATGCGGTGGCGAGTACGCGCATTCCGGTGATTTCGACGTGTCGTTTGCAGGATTTGCCTTGCCGGCATGAGGAAACAAAAAGGAGTTTGCTAATGAGCGAAGCTGCAACGAAACTGGAACCGAGCGCCAAACCGCACGGGTCGACCGCCAAGCTGGAGCTCGCCGGCAAGACGCACGAGTTCAAGGTGCGAAGCGGTTCCGTCGGGCCTGACGTCATCGATATCGGCTCGCTCTACAGCACCACCGGCGCCTTCACCTACGATCCCGGCTTCACCTCTACGGCCAGCTGCGAGTCGGCCATCACCTTCATCGACGGCGACGCCGGCATCCTGCTGCACCGCGGCTATCCGATCGACCAGCTCGCCGAGCATGGCGACTTCCTCGAGGTCTGCTACCTGCTGCTCTATGGCGAGTTGCCTACCAAGGCGCAGAAAGACGACTTCGACTACCGGGTGACGCGCCACACCATGGTGCATGAGCAGATGTCGCGCTTCTTCACCGGTTTCCGCCGCGATGCGCATCCAATGGCCGTCATGTGCGGCGTGGTCGGCGCGCTCTCGGCCTTCTATCATGACTCGACCGACATCTCGGATCCGTACCAGCGCATGGTCGCCTCGATGCGGCTCATCGCCAAGATGCCGACGATCGCGGCGATGGCCTACAAGTACCACATCGGCCAGCCCTTCATTTATCCGAAGAACGAGCTGAACTTCGCCGCCAACTTCCTGCACATGTGCTTTGCGGTGCCCTGCGAGGAATACAAGATCAATCCGGTGCTGGCGCGCGCCATGGAACGCATCTTCATCCTGCACGCCGACCACGAGCAGAACGCCTCCACCTCGACGGTTCGTCTCGCCGGCTCTTCGGGCGCAAACCCCTTCGCCTGCATTGCGGCCGGCATTGCCTGCCTCTGGGGCCCGGCGCATGGCGGCGCCAACGAAGCGGCGCTCAACATGCTGGGCGAGATCGGCCATGTCGACCACATCCCGGAATTCATCGCCCGCGCCAAGGACAAGAACGATCCGTTCCGGCTGATGGGCTTCGGCCACCGCGTCTACAAGAACTACGATCCGCGCGCCAAGATCATGCAGAAGACCGCGCATGAGGTGCTGGGCGAGCTCGGCATCAAGGATGATCCGCTGCTCGACATCGCCATGGAGCTGGAGAAGATCGCGCTCACCGACGCCTACTTCATCGAGAAGAAGCTTTACCCGAATGTCGACTTCTATTCCGGCATTACGCTGAAGGCGCTGGGCTTCCCCACCACCATGTTCACCGTGCTGTTCGCGGTTGCCCGCACCGTCGGCTGGATCGCGCAGTGGAAGGAAATGATCG
Source organism: Mesorhizobium sp. M4A.F.Ca.ET.050.02.1.1 (assembly GCF_003997725.1). Lineage (NCBI taxonomy): Bacteria > Pseudomonadati > Pseudomonadota > Alphaproteobacteria > Hyphomicrobiales > Phyllobacteriaceae > Mesorhizobium > Mesorhizobium sp. M4A.F.Ca.ET.050.02.1.1. Next base: position 1,214 of record NZ_RZSG01000771.1, on the reverse strand, counting down.
AGGATCCGCACCAGAAGATCGGCCGGCCGCGTCAGCTCTACACCGGTGCCGCGGAACGCGACTACGTGCCGATCGCCAAGCGCTGATCGCGCGCGAGCGAACAGGTAAAAAAAGGCGCCCGCAAGGGCGCTTTTTATTTGATGTGCCGGAGAACGACTTCGGCGGCGATATCGCCGGACGGTCTGTCCGTTGCCATGCGCCGCGCGATCTCGGCGAAACCGTCCTTCTGCCAGGCGCGCATGCCGGTGTCGGAAAATAGCGTCTCCAGTTGCCTGGCGAGGTTCTCCGGCAGGACATACTGGTCGTAAAACTCCGGAACGAGCGTCCGGTCCGAGATCAGATTGGGCAGCAGCGCCGACCAGACAGAAATGAGATGCGGCATGACCAGACGCGCCACGGGATCGAGCTTGTAGCAGGACACCATCGGCACGCCCGACAGGGCCAGCTCGAGCGATACCGTCCCCGAGGCGATCAGCGCGGCATCAGCCTTGCCGAAGGCCTGCCATTTGCGTTCCGGCTCGACGACAATCTCCGGTTTGTCGTCCCAACTGGCGACCGAAGCCCTGACCAGGTCGGCCACATGCGGCACCGTCGGCAAGAGCAGACGCAGGCGATGCCCGCGCTGGCGCAGGATCGACATCGTCTTGCCGAACGGCTCGATCAGCCGGCGCACTTCGCCACGTCGGGAACCCGGCAGCACTAGCAGCGTCTTGACGCGATCCCCCGCCAGGTCCCGCGGCAGACCCTGCGCCTTGGCGGCGCCAAGCACGCCCGGATCCCGCGCCAGGCGATGCCCGACATAGGTGCCGGGCGGGCCGCCAAGGCGGGCGAGCGCCTTCACCTCGAAGGGCAGGATGCAAAGGATATGATCGACATAGGGCTTCATCGCCACCGCCCTGCCCGGCCGCCATGCCCAGACGCTCGGGCAGACATAGTGGACGATCGGGAGCGACGGGTTGGCGGCACGCACCTTCTTCGCCACGCGCAGCGAGAAATCCGGGCTGTCGATGGTGATGAGGCAGTCGGGTTTTTCGGCGGCGATCATGCTTGCCGTCTGGCCGATCCGCCTGATCAGCCGCGGCAGGTCGCGCAGGATAGCGCTGAAGCCCATCAGCGCGATCTCGCCGCCGTCGAACAGGGACTTAAGCCCGAGCGCCTGCAGATGCCGGCCGCCAATGCCGATAAGCTGAACATCGCGGCCGGGCGTCCGCTTC
>NZ_RZSG01000770.1:0-2830 GCF_003997725.1 Mesorhizobium sp. M4A.F.Ca.ET.050.02.1.1 | reverse complement strand
GTCCTTCATGTGCTTCTGGTACACGCAGGCCAAGGTGGTCGGCGGCGGCTCCTCGATCAACGCCCAGATCTACACGCGCGGCAATGCCCGCGACTACGACGCGTGGGAGAAGGAAGAGGGCCTCGCTGGATGGGCCTATCGCGACGTGCTGCCCTATTTCAAGCGCGCCGAGAACAACCAGCGCTACGCCAACGACTTCCATGGCGACCAGGGGCCCCTCGGCGTCTCCAACCCGATCTCGCCGCTGCCGATCTGCGAGGCCTATTTCCGCGCCGGCCAGGAGATGGGCATCCCCTTCAACCCGGACTTCAATGGCGCCAGCCAGGAGGGCGTCGGCTACTACCAGCTGACCCAGAAGGATGCGCGGCGCTCGTCCGCATCGGTCGCCTATCTGAAGCCGATCCGCGCCCGCAGGAACCTGAGCGTCAGGACAGACGTGCTGGTCACCCGCATCGTCGTCGAGAAGGGCCGCGCCGTTGGTGTCGAGGTCGTCGACAAACCGGGCGGTCAGCCTGCGATCCTGCGCGCCGAGCGCGAGGTGGTCGTCTCCTCCGGCGCCATCGGCTCGCCCAAGCTTCTCATGCAGTCGGGCATCGGACCGGCCGATCATCTGAAGTCGGTCGGCGTGACGCCTATCCATGACCTGCCCGGCGTTGGCTCCAACATGCAGGACCATCTCGACCTGTTCGTCATCGCCGAATGCACCGGCGACCACACCTATGACAACTATGCCAAGCTGCACCGCACGATGTGGGCCGGCCTGCAATATCTGCTGCTGAAGAAGGGGCCGGTGGCCTCCAGCCTGTTCGAGACCGGCGGCTTCTGGTACGCCGACCCGACCGCCGCTTCGCCCGACATCCAGTTCCATCTCGGCCTCGGCTCCGGCATCGAGGCCGGTGTCGAGAAGCTGAAGAATCCGGGCGTCACCTTGAATTCCGCCTTCCTGCGCCCGCGCTCGCGCGGCACGGTGCGGTTGAAGAGCGCCGACCCGGCCGACCATCCGCTGATCGATCCGAACTATTGGTCCGATCCCTACGATCGCGACATGTCGATCAAAGGGCTGCGGCTGGCGCGCGAGATCATGCGCCAGAAGGCGCTTGCCCCCTACGTGCTGCGCGAGGTGCTTCCGGGCCCTGCCCTGCAGAGCGACGGCGACCTGTTCGACTACGCCTGCCGCAGTTCCAAGACCGACCATCATCCGGTCGGCACCTGCCGCATGGGGCATGACGAAATGGCCGTGGTGACGCCGGATCTGAGACTGCGCGGCATCGAGGGCTTGCGCATCTGCGACGCCTCGGTGATGCCGCGCGTTCCCTCCTCCAACACCAATGCGCCGACCATCATGGTCGGCGAAAAGGGCGCCGACCTGATCCTTGGCCGCGAACCTCTGCCGCCGGCCGTTTTCTCCGGCAACCGCGCCGCTTGAGGAGAGAGCCATGATCCGGCACTGCGTCTTTGTCAGATTCCGCCACGACGTCGACGCCTCCGAACGCGCGGCGATCCATGCCGATCTGGAAGCCTTGCGCTGGGCGATCGAAGGGATGGACAAGGTCCAGTTCAGCGCCAATGTCAGTCCGGAACCGTTCGCGCGCGGCTTCAGCCATGGCTTCACCATCGACTTCCGCGACGCCGCCGCCCGCGACGCCTATCTGGTGCACGAGGCGCATCAGCGTGCCGGCGCCCGGCTGGTCGCCGCCCTCGAAGGCGGCACCGACGGGCTGATGGTGGTCGATCTGGAAATTCTCGACTGACCGGCCGAGAAATTACCCCAGACGCAATGCGACGACGCCGGCGACGATGCTGAGCGCCGCGGCGCCGCGCCAGCGCGTCATCTTCTCGCCCAGCGCGACGACCGAGATCAGCATGGCGAACAGGATCGAGGTCTCGCGCAGCGATGCCACCGAGGCGATCGGCGCCTTGGTCATCGCCCACATGACGATCCAGTAGGCGGCGCCGCTGAGCACGCCGGTGAACAGCCCGGCCTTCCAGTCGCGCGCCAACACTGGCAGCGATTGTGGCCCCCGGAAGATGAGACACAGCACCAGCGCCCACGCGGCGTCGCAGACGAACAGCCAGGCGGCATAGCTCAGCGCGTTCGCCGCCAGCCGCGCGCCGCTACCGTCGGACAGCGTATAGCTGGCGATGAAGATCGACGTGCCCAGCGCGAAGCTGACCGCGCGCAGGTTGAACCGCTCCAGATGGACGCCGCCGCGAAACGACATTACCAGCGTGCCGGCCGACAACAGCAGGATACCGAGAATGGCGAGCGACGCGGGAACCTCCCGCACCACCACCATACCGCCAAGGGCGGAGAGCAGCGGTGCAGTACCGCGCGCCAGCGGATAGGTCTGGGCGAAATCGCCGGCCTTGTAGGCGCCGATCAGGAAGGTCCGGTAGCCCATGTGAAAGAAGACCGAGGCGAGAATGAATGGCCACACTTCGGCCTTCGGGAACTCGACGAAGGGCAGCACGAACAGCGCGGCAAATCCCATGCCCAATGTCATCAGCGTGATCGACAGGAAACGGTCGAGATGCACCTTGACCAGTGCGTTCCAGATCGCGTGCATGGCGGCCGCGCTAAGAACCGCGAAGAAGACGAAAAGCGTCATGCCCGCTTCATCCGCCTCCGGAGACTGCGGCAAGGCAGGGCGTTTCGAGGTCAATATCGACCCTCAGCGGAAAATGGTCGGACGCGATCTCGCCAATGTCGGCGCCGACCGAGCGCACGCGCGTGGCGAGCATGCCGCCGACGAAGCAATGGTCGAGCCGACGCTTTGACAGCCCGCCGTCGATGATTTTTTCATGGGTGTGGAAATCGGCCACCGGCTCG
>NZ_RZSG01000076.1:0-13785 GCF_003997725.1 Mesorhizobium sp. M4A.F.Ca.ET.050.02.1.1 | reverse complement strand
GCGTCGACAATTTGGCGTCCTTGACCAGGAAAACGTTGAAGCCCGGGCCCTCGGCGACATTGCCGTTGAAATCGAGGATCAGCGCGGTTTCGGCGCCACGGTCATAGGCGTCGTAGAGGCCGCGCACCAGGTCGAGCCAGTGGTAGTTCTTGATCGACGGATCGACCGAGGCCGGCGGGATGCGCACCTTGTCGCTGATCGCGACATGCAGACCGCGCCGCAACTGCTCGGCATTGGCGACGGAGCCGAACGGCACGGCGAAGGCCATGAAGCGGTTCACCGCCTGGCGCGGGTCGCGGCTGAAGGTGGGCGAGGCGCCGCGCGTGCACAGCATTTCGACATAGGCGGCGCGATGGCCGGACAGCGCCACGCAATTGTGCAGGATCTCGGTCACCGCTTCGCGGTCGAACGGAATCGTCATGCGCAGCTTCTCCAGCCCGCCGAAGAAGCGATCGAGATGCAGATCCAGCCGGAAGAAGCTGCCGTCCCAGACATGGACGGTGTCGTAAGTGGCGTCGGAATGCAGGAAACCCCAGTCCAGCACGGAGATCTTGGCTTGCGACATCGGCAGGTATTGCCCGTCGAGAAAGGCGACGCCGTGGGGATAGGCATGCGGATCGATGTGGCGGTCTGATAGAACAGGCCCGGTGGGCGTGGTGGCAGCAGCGTTCTGGCTCATCGCGGTCGTCCCTGCTCGATGTGACAAGACAGGCTAGCGCGCTGTCCCCTATGCAGTAGAGCCAGCCCGCTGCCCCTGTTTGGCCTCGGGTCCACCCAGGGAGGGCGGTTGCCTCATTCCTCCTCGTCGTCGGATTCCAGCAGGCGCGTGGCGCGCCAGCGGGTCAGCACGATGTTGGTCTGTTCGATGACGAAGAAGCGCGCGGAGTCGCGGTCATAGCCCTCGGCCAAGAGCTTCTCATAGTCGGTGTGGACGTGGCGGATATGGGCGATCGTCGCCAGCCAGACGGAGATCGACGCCGGCAGATTGTGCAGACGCGCCGAGCCAGCGTCGGCGCGGATCTTCTCGATGTCGGCGTAGGGTGCCAGCGGCAACAGGGTGGTCAGCGCCTTGGCGATGGCGCGGCGGCGGTTGGTCGGCGCTTTCATCACTCGTCGCGTCCGGCAATGACCGCCTCGGCAAACGCATCGGTCGAGGCAAAATAGGGCTTTATGTCGATGACCGGCGTGCCATCGAGCACGTCAATGGCATCGAGGTCGAGACGTCCGGCTTCGATGTCGAGTGCGACGAGCTTCGCCACATGCAGCCCGACGGGATTCGGCCGGGCAGGGGAGCGCAACGAAAAAACGCCTTTCGGCTCAGCAGCGTGGCGTGGTTTCTGCACAATCAGATTCCGCGGCGCCTGATCGAACCAGGACAGGATGATGACATGGCTGGCGCGATCCAGCCCGGCAAGGCCCTCGCGATAGGCCGGGTCGATCGTCAGCACCGCCGCCTGTCCCATCTTGCGCGCCGCCCGCATGTTCTTCGGGCAGGTCGCGCGACTCGTCCATGGCGAGGCGATCCGGCCGATGAAGACGACATGGCCGTCCCGCGGCATGGCGGCCGGATCAGTTTCCAGCAGCCTTTCGCCTTCACGTGTCTCGAACATGGCTCTGGCCTCGCTCTTCCGAAAAACGGTTTCCGCCTGTGAATCATGCATGCGTCATTTTCTTGTCCGGAAGCGACATTGGTCTTGCATGGTTGTCAAAATCGACATAAACATATGTTTATATCTTTTTCAAAGAGAAACACTCATGCATGTTTCGCTCGACACGATGGTGGACACCCTCAAGGCAGCTGCCGAATCCAGCCGGCTGCGCATCCTCGCGCTCCTGTCGCGCGGCGACCTGACCGTTTCCGATCTTACCGAAATTCTCGGCCAGTCGCAGCCGCGCGTGTCGCGCCATCTGAAGCTGCTGCTGGAGGCGGGACTGATCGGGCGCTACCAGGAGGGGTCGTGGGCCTTCTTCCGCTTGTCTGATACGGATGCCGCGCGCGATTTCGTGCTGAGGCTGGTTTCCGGCATCCGCGGCGCCGATCCGCAGGTCGAGCGGGACCTCGAGCGGCTGGCGGCGGTCAAGCGCAAGCGGCAGGACCGCGCCGCCGAATATTTCTCCGAGAATGCCGCGAGTTGGGATCACATCCGCTCGCTGCATGTGCCGGACCGCGCCGTCGAGGCAGCGCTGCTCAAGCTCGTCGGCAAGCGGCCGTTCCAGTCGATGCTCGACCTCGGCACCGGAACCGGCCGGCTGCTCGAGATATTTTCGCCGCTCTACCGGCGCGGCGTCGGCATCGACATGTCGCGCGAGATGCTGACTGTGGCTCGCGCCAATCTCGACAAGGCCGGCATTGCCAATGCGCAGGTGCGGCAGGGCGACATCTTCGCGCCGCCGGTCGAGCGCGACGCCTTTGATCTCGTCACAATCCACCAGGTGCTGCACTATCTCGACGATCCCGCCCGCGCCATCCGTGAGGCGGCCAGGCTGCTGCGCCCGGCTGGCCGGCTGGTGATCGTCGATTTCGCGCCGCATGCGCTGGAGTTCCTGCGCGATCAGCACGCGCATATGCGGCTCGGCTTTTCCGACCGGCAGATCGCAGAATGGTTCGCCGAGGCGGGCCTCGCGCTCGAGGACAGCCAGGAATTCGAGCCGCGCGGCCAGGCCGAGGCCAGGCTCACCGTCAAGCTGTGGCTCGGCCGCGACCGCCGCATGCTGATCGCCGACCCCTCAAACGACACACTACCGGCCAAAGCATACCAAATTGGGGAAACAGCCTAATGAACCAGTTCCGCTTTTCCCGCCGCCCCGATATTGGCGACAAGGTTCGGGTCTCGTTCGAGTTCTTCCCGCCGAAGACGGACGAGATGGAAGCCAGGCTGTGGGACACCGTCACCCGGCTGGAGCCGCTCAAGCCGAAATTCGTCTCGGTGACCTATGGCGCCGGCGGCTCGACGCGCGAGCGTACGGCCCGCACGGTCAAGCGCATCCTCAACGAGACGACGCTGACGCCTGCAGCGCACATGACCTGCGTCGACGCCGCGCGCGATCAGGTCGACGCCGTGGTGCGCGAATTCGCCGACATGGGCGTCACCCGCTTCGTCGCGCTCCGCGGCGATCCGGCCGCTGGCGTCGGCACCGCCTACAGGCCGCATCCGGACGGCTATGCCAATGGCGCGGAGCTGGTCGGCGCGATGAAGAGCGCCGGCGATTTCGACATCTCGGTCTCCGCCTACCCGGAAAAGCATCCGGAAAGCCCCGACTTCGCCACCGACTTCGACATGCTGAAGCGCAAGGCCGACAATGGCGCGACCCGCGCCATCACCCAGTTCTTCTTCGACAACGATCTCTACGAGCGCTATGTCGAGCGGGCGCGGCGGGCAGGCATCTATATTCCGATCGTGCCGGGCATCCTGCCGGTGCACAATTTCACCCAGGTCGCCAATTTCTCGGCGCGCTGCGGCGCGCTGGTGCCGGCGTGGCTGGCCGAACGCTTCGAGGGATTGCAGAACGACCCGCAGACGCATGCGCTGGTGGCCTCCGCCGTGGCGGCCGAGCAGGTGCTGGACCTGGTCGAACGCGGCGTCAGCGACTTCCATTTCTACACAATGAACCGCGCCGACCTGGTCTTTGCCATCTGCCACATGATCGGCATCCGCTCGCATGAAGCGGAAGCGGCGGGCTCGGCCGCGGCCTGAGCTGTCGTCGTGACATGAAATGCAAAAGGCCGGGTGAAACCCGGCCTTTCGAAATGAATTGACTGTCAGCTGCTGTTTTCTTCCGCTCTGGCGGTTACGGAAGAACGCCTATGATTAGGGCGCCGATGAATGCAAACGCTGCACAAATCATCAATGCGTTGATTGGCCTCGTCAGTCCCATGTCATAGCCTCCTCTTAAGAGCTATGGCAGGAGTCTAGGGTCATTTGTGCCACAGGCAAGCGGAAAATGTGCTGCAATGCGACGTGATTGTGGAATTTGCGACCTAGCTTTTGCCGTTAGGCATTGAAACTCTTCGGCAAAAGTCGGCTTAGGGCTTGTGAATAAATTGTGGCGGGGCTGCGGCGGAAGCTGGGCATGGCAGCGCTACCAGGGTTGACTCGGACGGCCTTGCCGCATCGACATCCGATTTGAAATGCGCGATGCGGAAGTCAATCAAAGGATCTAGATCGGCCTTGCGTCCGGCGAACAACGAGCGTCAGCGTTGGCCGAACAAGCGCCCATCGATGGTGACGAGGCCCAGCCCGATCAATGCCATGCCGCCCATTTCGAACAGCTCGAGCCGCTCTCCCAGGAACAGGAAACCGAGCAGCATGGCGCTAACCGGTACGATGAGCGTGACCAGCGAGGCGTTGGTGGCGCCGGCCGAGGCGACAAGGTTGAAATAGAGAATGTAGGCGAAGGCGGTGGAGAGCAGCGCCAGCCCCAGCACCGCCGCCCAGACAGGTGGCGAGGCCGCAAACAAACCGGCAGGACCATGGGCGAGGAGCACGACCGGGATCATGATGATGGTCGAGGCGGTCAATTGTCCGGTGGCGATGACCGGCGAGGGCAGGCCCTTGAAGCGGCGGGCGATCATCAGCGCGATGGCGTAGGACAGCGAGGCGCCGATCAGCGCGAATTTCGCCCAGACCGGACCGCCGAGCCCGGCAAGCAGGCCGGGACCGATCATCACCGCCGTGCCGGCGATGCCGAGCGCAATGCCGGCAAGCTTGTTCCAGGACAGTTTCTCGTCAGATGTCAGCGCATTGGCGAGGACCAGGGTCCAGAACGGCGTGGTGGCGTTGAGCACCGAGGCGATACCGGCGCCAAGTTCTGTCTGGCCGGCGAAGATCAGCGGGAAAGGGACGACATTGTTGGCAAGCGCCAGCAGGAATAACAGGCCTGCGTGCGGGAGGGCGAGGCGGAAGGAAGGGCCGCGCACCGCCAGATAGAGCTGGAGCGCTGCCGCCGCGATGGCGACACGAAACAGCACCAGCACCAGGGGCGAAAGTTCCGAGACGGCGATGCGGGCGAAGAAGAACGACCCGCCCCAGATCGCGCCGAGCAAAAGCAGCTGTCCCCAATCGGCAAGCGTCATCGGGCCGCGAGCCGTGGCGGTGGCTGCTGCTGTTGCCATATGCTTGCCCTCCCGGACCGTCGGAATGCCAATCCTGTCGAATGTCCTGTTCAAGCCATATGCGGTTCCGAAGCAAGCGCCACCCGAAACCTGGCGGCTGGCCTAGCTCTTCCCACAACCGGCTTAGCTCAGCAGCCGTAACAGGCCGAGACACAGAATTGTTTTCTTTGGCCGCTAGCTTGGATTAATTGTGCGCAGCCTAGTTTGAGGGATTCGTCCATGCAGCGATTCGAGAATGCCCGCGAGGCGGCGCTGGCGCTTCGTCCGGACGATCCGGTCTATTGTTTTCGCCCGCAGGTGCTGAGGGCCGACGCCCTGCAGTTCATGGGCATGTTTCCCGGCAAGACGGCCTATGCGGTCAAGACCAATGGCGAGCAGATCGTGCTGAAGGCGCTGGCCGAGGCTGGCGTCACCGCTTTCGACGTCGCTTCGCCCGGCGAGTTCGCCGCCGTGCGCGCCGTCTCCCCCGATGCCGAGATGCTCTACATGCATCCGATCAAAGCGCAGTCCGACATCAAGCTGGCGCTGGAGAAATACGGCATCCGCGTCATCTCGCTCGACCATGAGGACGAGATCACCAAGCTGACCAGGGTGGTGCGGGCGCTCGACATCGATCCTGGCGCCATCACTGTCTTTGTGCGCATCCAGACAAAGGGATCGGCCGCCTACGAACTGTCGAAGAAGTTCGGCGCCGGGCCGGCCAATGCGGTGGAACTCGCCGAGCGGCTCAACCGCACCGGCTACAAGGTCGGGCTCTGCTTCCATGTCGGCAGCCAGATCGAGGACCCGGACACCTATGAGCGGGCGCTGGCCTCGGCAGACTGGGTGCGCAACCGACTGACCTTCGACATTGCCGGGCTCGATGTAGGTGGCGGCTTTCCGGCCGAGTATGGCCATGATCCCAACCGCAAGCAGGTCGAAATGCCATCGCTCGGCCAGATCATGTCGCGGCTGTCGGGCGACATCAAGGAATACCAGTTCGACCAGGTGCCGCTGGTGGCGGAGCCCGGACGGGTGATCGTTGCGCGCTGCCTGTCGCTGATCGTGCGCGTGCTCTTGCGCAAGGGCAAGCGGCTCTACATCAATGACGGTATCTGGGCATCGTTGTCGGATTCATGGACGGGCAAGATCACGCTGCCGGCGCGCTTCATCCCGGATCCGGCGATCCGTTCGCGCAACGGCGAAGAGAAGAACATCGTGCCGTTCAAGGTCTGCGGCGCGACCTGCGATTCCGTCGACATCCTGTCCAGACCATTCTGGCTGCCGGAAACGGTCGACACCGGCGACTGGATCGAGATCGGCCATATCGGGGCTTACTCATTGTCGCTGCGGACCCGCTTCAACGGCTTCTTCCCCGACACTTTCGTCGAGGTGACGACACCGTTCGACGAGGGCGATGCGCCGCAGGGTTTCGCGAGTTTGGAGACGATGGCGGATTGAAATCCGTTGGAGATGGCCTACCAGCCGATCATTCTTACGAAATTGTCAAATTTCTCGATGCCCAGTGGCGCAGGATAGCGTCTGCTGAATTCGGCCGCCTTGAAGGGCTTTGAAAAGTAGGTGAACTCCCACTCACGACGGTCGGGGAGATAGTCAACGCGCAGGTTTTCGCGGTTGAATTCAATGGGATTGTTCACGCTGATGACCAACGTGTGCATCGAAGTGAAGGCGTGGAATCTGCCCTCCGCATAGGCAGAACGGATGTGGCGAATGAGATTGACCAAAGGCTTTTGATCGAACGATTCTTGGATAAGTGAAGCGTAGAATGCCTCGATGTCAGCCCACGGTTTCGGAGACGCGGTAATCGGCGTGTAGCCGTTCTTTGGGTCGAAGCCGCTCATACATTGCTTTCAACGTGCTCGCGCCAACGACTACAGCCTCGCCAAAAGCTCCGGCGTGGGCCAACCGTCCACCGGGAGGCCAAGCCGCATCTGTTCCTTGCGGATTGCCTCGCGGGTGTTGGTGCCGAGGATGCCGTCGACTGTGCCGACATCGTAGCCTTTGGCTTCGAGCTTCGTCTGCAGCGCCTTCATCTGATCGCCGCTGAGGCCGGGTTCGGGATCGCGTGGATCGAGTTGTGGGGCGCCCGCCAGCCGGGCGGCAAGGTTGGCCGCGGTCAGCGCGTAGGTGAATGACTGGTTCCATTCGAGATAGACGTCGAAATTGTCGTAGGTGAGGAAGGCCGGTCCCTTGCGGCCCATCGGCAGCGCCAGTCCGGCCTTGAGGCCGTTGTCGATGAGCGGCGTGCCGTCCGGGTTGGTGACGCCCCAGGCGGCCCATTGCGGCAAAGGCAGCTTGTTGGTGCGGCCGGTCTGGTCCCAGGGCATGTCGTCGGGCGCCCGGACTTCCTCGATCCAGGGCTGGTCGCGCTTCCAGCCGCGCGACAGCACCTTGTTGGCCGTGGTCATGATCACGTCCGGCACGCTGTGACGCAAGTCGACGATGCCGTCGCCGTCGCCGTCGACGCCGCGGGCAAGGTAGTCGGTCGGCAGGATCTGCGTCTGGCCGATCTCACCGGCCCAGGCGCCGGTCACGTCGGCAGGCAGGACGCCGCGATCGATCAGCGTCAATAGCGGCACGAGTTGGGGACGGAAAAGCTGCGGGCGGCGGCAGTCATGCGAGAGCGTCACCAGCGCGCTCAGCGTGTGGAAATCGCCCTGGACGGCGCCGAAATCGGTCTCGAGCGCCCAAAAGGCGGCGATGACGGGCGCCTGGACGCCGAATTCCTGGTCGGCGCGGGCGAAGACGTCGGCGTATTTCTTCAGATTGGCTCCGCCCTGCTTCAGGCGGTAAGCCGAGATCATGCGGTTGGAGAATTCGGTGAAGGTCTGGGTGAAGACGCCCTGGGCGCGGTCACGAGCCAGGACCTTGTCGTCGAGGCTCGCCTGTTCCAGCGCGTTCAGGCCGACGGCGCCGACGCCGGCCGCCTTGGCTTCCGCCTCCACGCCCTGTTTCCAGGTGTTGAAATCGTCTCCGCACTCCTGCGCCGCCGCCGGCCAGGCAAGAGCGCCGACAACCAGCGCCGCCAAGATGTCAACACGCAATCGCATCGCTTCCCTTTCGAAACCGGCGCACGCCCCGCCGAACCCGAACCGGTTCTGGCCAGGACCATGCGTGATTCAAAGCTCAGGAGCGTCCTCGGGCACCCGCCTGGTACGCCGCTCCGGACTGCCAGCAGCTCAATACATCGCCGCTGGTCGTGTCGAAAAGCAGGCAGGACGGCTCATGTCAACGGGTGTTCTGCCGCAGCCACTTGTTCCAGGCGACTTCCGAGCCGTTGAAAACGTTGATGTCGGATTTGCCGGTCATGCCCGGAACGATGCCGGTTCCGGTATATTGCCAGAAGGTGAAGGGGTGGCTGCCATACTTCTGGCGAGGGTGGCCAGCGACCGAGCGCAGCCAATAGGGATAGCCGCGGAAGGTCGCGAGGCCGTTGTCGTCGAAGAAGTCGATCGAGGTGTAGATGATCGGCTTCTTGCCGTAGTGCCGCTCGACGATTTCGAGGAAAGTGGTCATCTCCGCGCGCACCGTGGCCGGGTCGGGCCGCAGCCGGCACGTCGGCGATTTCGGGTTCCATTCCATATCGAGCACCGGCGGCATCGCCGAACGGTCTTTGGGGACGTTGGCGATGAACCAGCGCGCCTGCGTGGCGGCGGGTGTGCAGAAATAGAAGAAATGATAGGCCGCGCGCGGAATTCCCACGGCTCTCGTGCGCGCCCAGTGCTCGTTGAAATAGTCGTCGAAGCGGTCGCCGCCCTCGGTCGCCTTGATGAAGGCGAAGGAAATGCCGCTCGCCTTGGCTGCCGGCCAGTCCACCGATGTCTGGTATTTCGAGACGTCGGTACCGTGGATGGCAAAGCTCCACGGCGCACCGCTGTCCCACTCATGCGGCTTGGAATCCTCGAAGCGCGGTGCGCGCACCGCAACCATCGGGCTGCTGGAGGACATCACCGGCGTCAGGTCGTCAACGGTCGAGCAGGCGCCCAGCAGCGTCAGCATGATGAGGGCCGCAAGACGGCGCATCGCTACTCCTGAGCCGGGTTCAGCCGGCCGCTGATGGGTCGTTTCGGGTGGCCCCCTTGGCCGTCCCCCGCCGGACGATCACCCCACAGGAACGTCCAGTCTCCTCAAAGCGCACCCTTTTGGCGCGCTTTAATCTCTCTTTCCAGTGCATGTCGTTGTCCCAAAACCGCTGCGCACTTTTGGGCGACATGCATCATGTGATCGCCGATCATGGTTGATATTCGGTTGACGGCGCTCGACAGCAGCCGAGATTTTGAGGCAGCAATGGCGGCAAATCGATGGCATAAATCGGGCGCCACACGCAGGGGGTGAGATGCGGATCGTCGTCAAGATCGTCAAATGGTTGCTCGGCCTGGTCGTGCTGGCGATAGCAGCGTTGGTCGCCTGGCTCTATGTCGCGCCGCCCGAACTGATCCGCGTCGGTTCCGGCTATTCGGCCAAGATCGTGTGCTCGAACGTTTTCATCGCCGGGCGCGACGCCAACCAGGTGCTCGCCGTCGATGTCCAGGCGCCGGGCCATCCGCTGCTCAGGCTGATGAGAGTGTCGGTGGACAAGGAACGCGGCATGGTCTCGGCAGGCCTGTTCGGCGTGCTCGGCAAAAGCGTGGCCGTCGCGCGCGACGGGCTAGGCTGCGCTACCGTTCCGGACGGCAACACCGGCAAGGCGAGGCAGACGGCGATCTACGCCGGGCCGGCCGCCACCAGGCAGGATGCGCTGTGGCCGGAGGGTGAGCGAGTGGACGCCTCGCAGAATCCAGAAATCGCGAAGATCGTCGACGACGCGGCCATGGCCGGCGCCGGCATGCGCGCCGTGGTCGTGGTGAAGAACAGCCATATCGTCGCCGAGCGCTATGGCGAGGGCTTTTCTGCAAAGACGCCGCTGCTCGGCTGGTCGATGACCAAGACGGTCAATGCCGCCATCGTCGGCACGCTGGTCAAGGACGGCAAGCTGGCGATCGACAACAAGGGCCTGTTCGCGCCCTGGAAGGCGGATGGGCGCGCCGCGATCAGCCTTGCCGACCTGATGGCGATGTCGAGCGGGCTGGAGTTCAACGAGGATTATGGCGACGTCGCCGATGTGACGCGCATGCTCTATCTCGAACCCGACATGGCGGGTTTTGCCGAAGCCAAGCCGCTGACCGGCGAGGTGGGCAAGGTGTTTTCCTATTCGAGCGGCACGGCGGTGATGCTGTCGCGGCTGTGGCAGGACGCCATCGGCGACAAGGCCAAGGCGCTGACCTGGCCGCGGACGTCGTTGTTCGAGCCGCTCGGCATGCACAGCGCCGTGCTCGAAACCGACGAGCAGGGCAGCTTTGTCGGCTCGTCCTATCTCTACGCCACGGCGCATGACTGGGCGCGGTTCGGTCAGTTCCTGCTGCAGGGCGGGGTCTGGAACGGCAATCAGCTCCTGCCCGCCGGCTTCGTCGACTGGATGCGGGAGCCGGCGGCGGCCTCGAAGGTCTACGGCAAAGGCCAGTTATGGATCGAAGGGCCGGGCGATGAGGAGAACCCTGGCGCCGGCGTCGCGGCCGGCCTGCCCAAGGACACCTATTGGATGGAGGGGCATGACGGCCAGACGGTCGCCATCATCCCGTCGGAGCAGCTGGTGGTGGTGCGGCTTGGACTGACACCGGCCAAGCTCAACTATCGCCCGCAGGTGATGGTTGGCGCGTTGGTGGAGGCGCTTCACTGACTACCTGGCTGCGCCGATCACGCCGAGCCAAGCGTAGCCGCGATAAAGCGTTCTGAAATGGAAGGTTGCGCCGGTTCGCTCGGATTCTGATTCCAAAACCTCGCGCAGCGATTCACGCGGCGCGACGTGGAATCTTTTGAGCCAGCCGCGCAGCAGCGCCCGGAACCAGCGCGGCAGGCCCTCCTGCTGACCGAAATCGACGACATGCAGGGAGCCGCCTGGCGCCAGCGCGGCGAGTGCCGCTGAAACCGTTTTTTCCCAGCCCGGGATCATCGACAACGAGTAGGACACGAAGATGCGGTCGAAACGCGCGACGCCGTAGAGCGTGCCAGCGTCGAAATTGGTGGCGTCGCCGAGCGCCAGAGTGACGCGGCCGGACCGGTTTTCGCGGGCGATGGCTGCTGCCGCCGTCTCCAGCATTTCCGCCGAGATATCGAGGCCGAAGAAGCGCGCCTCGGGATAGCGGCGGGCGGCGAGGATGATGTTGCGGCCGGTGCCGCAGCCGAGCTCGAGCACGGTTCCGCCCGGGGGCACCTCCAGTCCTGATATCAGGCGGTCGCGGCCGAGCAGATAGTATTTGCGGGTGAGATCGTAGATGTGGCGCTGCCAGCGATAGACGCCGTCCATCAGCTCGGCATGGCTGGCGGGCAGTTCGGTGGTGCTCATCAGCGCTTCACATAGAGGTGGAAGCCGCCATAGATGGCCGAACGGTCGCGCGCGGAGAAGTCGCGCGAGGCCTCGGCCTCGTAGCTCCACTGGTCAAGCAGCGAGTTGGAGACGCGACCGGGCAGCAGGCTGGGCTCGGCCGCCGTGCGGAAGATGACGCGGGCGCCGGCCGATGCCGTGCGGGTGATCTCGGCCCACAGCGCGTTGAGCTGGTCGTCGGTCATCCAGTCCTGCGCGTCGAGCAGGATGAAGCGGTCGACCGCGCCCGCATCCTTGCCGGCGAGGAACTCGATCAGGTTGGTGTGGTTGATGGCGACGCGGTCGATGTTGTCGCGGATCACCTTGTAATTCCGCTTCTCCAGATAGGCGGGGAGTGCTGCCTCGCCGGGCTCGGGATAGCGGCGGGCAAAGGCCTGCCAGGCGAAATAGTTGGTGTTCAGCGGGAAATCGCAGGCGAGCTTTTCCAACCTGGCCTTGAGCACGCTGGCCATCGTGCCGTCGCCCGAGGTGATCAGCGAATCGTACTGCGCCGGCGGAATGCCGAGACCGAACAGCGAAGCCTTGCGCGACGTCGCCCATTTCAGCAGCGGCTTTTCGAAGACCGGCGCCAGCTCCTCGTTGAAGAAGCGGCGCTGCTCGCCGATGTTGCTGGCCTGCATGATGCCGGCGGGGTCGACGCCAAAGAACTTGCCGACGCGATGGCCCATGGCGATGAACAGGCCGAGCAGGCCGGTCTGGTAGAAATTATGGTCGAAGACCTCGATGCGCCGGCGGCCGCGCCAGTTGCGGCGCTCCCAGTAGTGGCGGCTGACCGGATCGAGATGCGGCGCGATGAAGCGGTCGTAGGCTTCCGAATTGTGGCTGGGGTCGGCGGCGCCGAAGAAGCGGAACAGGTCGCCCTGCGACGGCAGGCGGCGCACCGCCTCGAGCTTCATACGGTTCAGCGCGATATGGGCGGCGTTGAGGTCGACGGCATCAATCCGTTCGGGCGAACGGGTGAGGTAGGCGAGGATGTTGCAGCCGCCCGACGCGATGGTGACGATGCGGTGGCCGGCGCCAAGCTGCATGGCCTCCATGTCGACATCGGGGTCTTCCCAGATCTGCGGATAGACGAGGCCGGAAAACAGGAAGGCGAAGAGCCGCTCCGAGATGCCGGCCTTCGACAGCGGGCGATTCTGGTAGACGGCTTTTCCAACTTCCTTGCCGCGACGAAAAACCAGATCTCCGGAAACGTCCGTCATGGCAAGTTGATTCCCCGTTTGTGTTGGCGCAAGCGGGTAGCGCAGGGTCATGACAGGCTGGTGACAGCCTGTTGACGCCAAATCAGGCCTTCCTGCCAAATCCTCCAGGGGTCGGCGTGGTGACGATGACGGCCTCGCCGGCGTCGAGAACGGTCTGGTCGCAGGCTTTCAGCACATCGATGGCGCCATTGTTTCGACGGACCTTGGTGGAGCCCGCCTCACCGTCGCCGCCGCCGTCCAGGCCTTGCGGTGGCCGGTTGCGGTGTGAGGACAGGATCGCGCATTCCATCCTTTCGAGGAAACGGATGGTGCGCTTCGTGCCGTCGCCGGCATCCCATCTGCCCTTGCCGCCGGAGCCTTCGCGAATGTGGAAATCCTCGAGCAGCACGGGGAAGCGCAGTTCCAGCACTTCCGGATCGGTGAGGCGGGAATTCGTCATATGGGTATGGACGCCTGAGGTGCCGGCAAAACCGCGGCCGGAGTTCATTTGGCCGGCGGGCGAGCCCGAGCAGATCGTCTCGTAATACTGGTACTGCTTGTTGCCGAAGGTGAGGTTGTTCATCGTCCCTTGCGCATTGGCCATCGCGCCCATGGCGCCGAACAGCGCATTGGTCACATGCTGCGAGGTCTCGACATTGCCGGCGACGACTGCTGCCGGATATGAAGGCTTCAGCATACAGTCGTCGGGGATGACGATGTTGATCGGCCTGAGACACCCGGCGTTCATCGGGATCATGTCCTCGACCATGACGCGGAAGGCATAGAGCACGGCGGCGCGGGCGACGGGTTCCGGCGCGTTGAAATTGTTCTTTTCCACCTTCGAGGTTCCGGTGAAGTCGACCGTTGCTTCGCGCTTTTGCCGATCGACAGAAATCCTGACCCTGATCACCTGGCCGGTGTCGGTGGGATATTCATAGTCGGAGGTGTCGGGAAGCCGTTCCAGCACGCGCCGCACGCTCTCTGCGGCATTGTCCTGGACGTGGCCCATATAGGCCTCGACGACATCGAGGCCGAAATGCGCGACCATCTTGCGCAATTCGGCAACGCCC
>NZ_RZSG01000769.1:0-2839 GCF_003997725.1 Mesorhizobium sp. M4A.F.Ca.ET.050.02.1.1 | reverse complement strand
TCTCCGACGCGCTGTTTGCGTCGCCCGCGCCCGAGAAGCCCGGCTTCGCCATCGAGGCGGCAGAGCCCGCCGAAGGCGCCGCCGCCGCCCCGGCCGCGGAAGCCAAGCCGATCGCCGACCTGCTCGCCACCGCCAATGTCGAGGCGGGCGCGGCCGTGTTCAAGAAATGCCAGGCCTGCCATTCCGGCGAGAAGGGTGGTCCGAACAAGGTCGGCCCCGATCTCTGGGACATTATCGACCGACCCGTCGCCGAGCATGAGGGCTTCGCCTATTCAGCCGGCATGAAGGATTTTTCCAAGGGCGGCGCCGAGAAGTGGACGTACGACAACCTCAACCATTTCATCACTTCGCCGAAGAAGTTCGTCAAGGGCACGGCGATGGGCTTTGCCGGCCTGCCGAAGGACGAGGACCGCGCCAACGTGATCGCCTATCTGCGTACGCTGTCGGACAGCCCGAAGCCGCTGCCGGCGCCGGGTGCTTCGGCCGAGGCCAAGCCTGCGGAAGGCGCCGCGCCGGCCGAGGGCGCCGCGCCCGCCAAGCCGGCGGCACCCGCTCAATAAACAATTTGTCATAAAGACATCCTCAGAAAAGCCGGGTTCGTCCCGGCTTTTCTGTTAGGAAAACAGCATGTGCGGCGACAAAGCCTGCGCATTGCGGTTTCCACGGTCGTCAAATGATCTAGATTGCCGGTGGGGATTGTTCGCAGAGGAGAACGCATGACGGTTGGCCGAACGCTTCTCAACTCCGTGCTGGTCGCGGCCGCCCTTGCCGGCAGCCTGCAGGCCGGCTTCGCGGATGAATGGCGCACCACCTCCTCGCTGATCGGCGACTCCAAATACGGCGACAACTTCCAGCACTACGACTATGTCAATGCGGACGCGCCGAAGGGCGGCACCTACAATTCCGTCGTTCTCGGCACCTTCGACAGCTTCAACCCCTACATCGTGCAGGGCTCGCCGGCCGCGGGGCTGGTCGGCTTCGGCGGAGGGCTGCTCTACGACACGCTGATGGAGCAGTCGACCGACGAGGGCAGCACCAGCCATCCGCTGATCGCCGACGCCTACAAATATCCGGTCGACTATTCCTCGGCGACGTATCGGCTGGACCCGAGGGCCAAATGGCACGACGGCCAGCCAATCACCACCGACGATGTGATCTGGTCGTTCCAGGTGCTGAAGGCCAACAGCCCGCAATACAGCCGCTATTTCGAGAACGTTACCGACGCCGTCGCCATCTCGGACCGCGAGGTCGAGTTCCATTTCAACCAGAAGGGCAATCGCGAGCTGCCGAAGATCATCGGCGACCTCGCCGTGCTGCCGAAGCACTGGTGGGAAGGCACCGACGCCAATGGCAAGAAGCGCGACGTCACCAGACCGACGCTGGAACCGCCGCTCGGCTCCGCTGCCTACAAGATCGCCAGCTTCAAGCCGGGTTCGGAGATCGTCTGGCAGCGCGTGCCTGACTACTGGGCCGCCAAGCTGCCGGTGAAGATAGGGCGTGAGAATTTCGACACGCAGCGCTTCACCTATATCCTTGATGACAATGCGGCATGGCAGGCTTTCACCAAAGGCGGACTCGACGACATCAAGCCGGAAAACAGCTCGAAGCGCTGGAAGACGTTCTATGATTTCCCAGCGATCCAGACCGGCGACGTCATCAAACAGGAATTCAAGACCACCTCTCCCGAGCCGATGCAGGCCTTCATGCTGAACCAGCGGCGTCCCCTATTTGGGGATCGCCTGGTGCGCGAGGGACTGACCTATCCGTTCGATTTCGAGACGATGAACCGCACGCTTTTCTATGGTTTCAACACCCGCACGCAAAGCTATTTCCAGGGCACGGAACTGGCATCCAGCGGCCTGCCGCAGGGCAAAGAGCTGGAAATCCTGGAAAAGTACCGCGACAAGCTGCCACCCGAGCTGTTCACCGAGGAATTCAAGCTGCCGGTCTACGATACCCCTCAGGCCGAGCGGAAATATCTGAAGCAGGCGGTCGAGCTGTTCGCCAAGGCCGGCTGGGTCATCAAGGGCGGCAAGATGGTGAACGCCAAGACCGGCGCGCCGTTCAAGTTCGAGATTTTGGGCTGGAACGACACCGACCAGGTGATCGCCAGTCCCTGGATCGCCAATCTGCGCAAGATCGGAGTGGATGCGACGCTGCGCATCATCGACCAGACCCAATATGTCAACCGCGTCAACAATTTCGATTATGACGTCATCATAGGTCAGCTCGGGCAGTCGGAATCGCCCGGCAACGAGCAACGCGACTTCTGGAGCTCGAAGGCCGCCGATAAGCCGGGGTCGCGCAACTATGCCGGCATCAAGGATCCGGTCGTCGACGCGCTCGTCGACCGCATCATCTTTGCCACCGACCGCGACGACCTCGTCGCTGCCACCCACGCGCTCGACCGGGTGCTGCTGTGGAACTTCTATGTGGTGCCGCAATACTACCGCGCCGTGTTGTGGCTCGCCTACTGGAACAAGTTCGGCATCCCGCAAAAGCAGCCGACCTACAGCGGCGCCGACCAGAGTTCCTGGTGGATCGACCCCGAGAAGGAAAAGGCGCTGGCCGCCAAATACAAGGGTAGCAATTGATGGCCTCGCGCCGCGATTTCCTGGCACTCGGCGGTGCCGCCGCGGCCGCAGCCCTGTTGCCGGGGCGAGCTTTCGCCACCACGGCGACCGGCGTGAAACTGCACGGCCTATCGGCCTTCGGCGACCTCAAATACAAGCCTGATTTCACCCATTTCGACTACGTCAATCCGGATGCGCCCAAGGGCGGCCAGATGAATTTCGCGCCGCCGAACGCCACCTTGAATCAGAGTTTCCTGACCTTCAAC
>NZ_RZSG01000768.1:0-2841 GCF_003997725.1 Mesorhizobium sp. M4A.F.Ca.ET.050.02.1.1 | reverse complement strand
GTCGATCTTCCGGGCCATGCAGACGGCCAGTTCGGCCTTTTGTTCGCCGGACTGGAGCGGCCACTGCTCTATGGGGTCGACGCGCAATGGCTGCTCGCCGCCCTTGATCCGAAACTGTCCCCAGGCTTTCCCTCCAGCCTCATCGCAGAGGACGTTGCCGCCATCGGTCCGACCTGCGAGACGTTGCGCCGCTTCCAGGCGGCGGGCGGGCAGGTGATGCTCTGCCACGACCCGGAGATGACGCAATATGATCTGACTGCGGACGAACTGGCGGGGGTCGGATGAACGGGCTGGCGGAAGCGATCGGCTCCTTCGCCCTGACGCGCTGGGTCTCGCGCAAGAGTCGGCCGGATTTCGAGCGCTGGCAGGCAGCCGCCTTGCGTAGCTTCCTCGAGCGCGACCTGGCGCGCGCGCCCTTCTATCGCCATGCGCGGGCGCGCCTCGCCGACCTGCCCGTCACCGACAAGGCGATGCTGATGGACAGTTTCGAGGCCTTCAACATCCACGGCGTCACGGCAAGCGCGGCCTGGTCGGCTCTGGCCGGCGACGGACGCATCGGCGCGCTCACGGTGGGTGCGAGCACGGGCACCTCGGGCAATCGCGGCCTGTTCGTCATTTCCGAGGCGGAAAAATACCGCTGGCTGGGCGCCATCCTCGCCAAGGCGGCACCCGACCTCATCTGGCGCGGCATGCGCGTCGCCGTGATCCTGCCGCAGAACACCGGGCTTTACGACAGCGCCCGCAAATCCCGGCTGATCAAGCTCGGCTTCTTCGACCTGACGCTTGGGCCGGAAAGCTGGCGCGTGGACCTCGAAGACTTCGACCCGACGGTGATCATCGCGCCGCCGAAGATGCTCCGCCATTTCGCCGTCGCCGGCTTCCGGCTCGCGCCGAGGCGCGTCTTCTCGGCCGCCGAGACGCTCGATCCGGTCGACCGGCCGGTTATCGAAAAATCCTTCCGGCTGCCGCTCGAGCAGATCTACATGGCGACCGAAGGGCTGTTCGCGGTGACCTGCCGGCAGGGCGGCCTGCATCTCGCTGAGGATTCGGTGTTCTTCGAGTTCGAGCCGGCGGGCGACGGGCTGGTCACGCCACTGGTCACCGCCTTCCGTCGTCGTACGCAAATCATGGCGCGATACCGGATGAACGACCTGGTGCGGCTCTCCGAAGGACCCTGCCGCTGCGGTTCGCCGCTGCGCTGCGTCGACGAGGTCGTCGGCCGCATGGACGATGCCTTCCGGGTGGGTTCGGCCGAGGGCCAAATCCTGCTCACGCCCGACATACTGCGCAATGCGGTGCTCAAGGCCGACCGTCGCATCGACGATTTCCGGCTGGTCCAGACGGCGCCCGATGCCATCGAGTTGCGGCTCACGCCGGATTTGGCCGATGAGGCGGCCAGTGCCGCGCATCAGGCGGTGGGCGCACTGCTGGCGGCGCGCAGGGCAACGGCGATGGTCAATCTGGTGCGCGTGCCGCTGCCGCTGGAGACCGGCCGCAAATTGCGCCGTGTCGAGTGCCGGCTGGGAGCGGCGCCGTGAACCGGGCGGCAGTCGTGGCTGGCGCGCCCCAGCAAGCCGACCGGGTCGAGAACGATCCAGCCCAGGTCGAGGCTTTCGTGCGGCTCTTCAACGACGTCCCGGTGCGCGACCTCGTCGCCAACCTGACGACATCGGTCGAAAGCGCGGCGGTCGCCGGCCGCACCTTCCCGCTGACGCTGAACGACGCCGGCGAACCGCCGAACTGCTACATCTGCTGCCCGTCCAGCGCCTATCTCGAATATGCCATCGACGAGACGCGCAATTTCATCGCGCATCCGTTGCTGCGGCGCTCGCTCACGGCGTTGATCGGCGCCTGCGCGCCGCTGGTGCGGACGAGTGGTCTCGACCGTCAGGTTCAGCTCAACAACTGGCTTTATTCGACCAATCCGGTGCCGCTGCTCGACCGAACGGCGGTGGCCGAGCTGCGCGCCGACCTTGTGGCGCGTTTCCCGGATCGCGCCATCGTCATCCGCTCGCTGAACGAGATCGCCGATCCCGCCACCATCGCGGCGCTGAAGGCCGAAGGTTTCCGCATGCTGGCGGCCCGCCAGATCTACATCTTCGCCGACCGCGGCGCGGCACCGGCCATGACCATCAACATGAAGCGCGACCGCAAGCGGCTCGCCACCACGCCCTTCGAGCGCGTCGGCGATGCCGATTTCAGCGAAGCCGACTATGCGCGCGCGGAAGAGCTCTACACCATGCTCTATCTGGAAAAGTACACGCCGCTCAATCCGCACTACACCGCCCGCTACATCGCCGAGATGCACCGGCGCGGCATCATCAGCCTTGCCGGCCTGCGCCGGCCGGGTGGAGACCTCGTCGCCGTCACCGGCCTGTTCGAGAACGGCCGCACGCTGACCCAGCCCATCGTCGGCTACGATACCGGCCTGCCGATACAGGAGGGGCTTTATCGCATGGTGATGGCGATGGCTCAGCAGCATGCGACCGCGCACGGCCTATTCTTCAACATGAGCGCCGGGGCGGCGGGCTTCAAGCGCCTGCGCGGCGCGGTGGCGACTATCGAATACAACGCCGTCTACGCCGGGCACCTTTCGCGCCGCCGGCGTGCGGCGATCCGCGTCATGGAAACCGTGCTGGCGCTGGTCGGCATTCCCTTGCTCAGGAGGTTCGAGCTGTGAGCGTGCGCCAGAGGCACAGCGAAGATCACGATCGGAAAGATCATTGGCAGGCCGTGGCGCTGTCGGCCGACATCAGGCGCAAGCCCAGGCGCATCCTGATCGACGGCCAACCTGTCGTCCTGTTCCGCTCGGCCCAGGGCATCGCCGCGCTGTTCGACCGC
>NZ_RZSG01000767.1:0-2847 GCF_003997725.1 Mesorhizobium sp. M4A.F.Ca.ET.050.02.1.1 | reverse complement strand
CTGTTTGCGCAGGAAAGCGGTCTGCAGCTCGACGAATTCAGACAGCGACTTCACGGTAGCCAGTGCTTCAAGGTGCGTGAAGTAGGCGTCGGCATTGGCACGCAGAGCGGCAATCGCCTGCAGGGACACCTCGTTGCTGGTGGTCTTGGCCATTTCAAGGGTCGACTCGAGGGCCTTTTGAGTCGTTTCGGCGCCCGAACTCAATTTGGAAAGGACTTCCTTCGACTGTTCGACGCTCTGTTCGGCGGCAGCGCGGACCTGCTCGACAGCCTTGGACGGGTCGAAGGTGGAGGATTCGACGTTTTCGATGGTTTCGGTCTTGCCGGGGAGCTTGGACATTTTTTCCATCCTTTTCCAGGGGCGGCCTCAAAATCGAGCCGTCCCCTTCGTACGAAACCGCCGCAACGGATTTATGAAACCCGGATGAATTTGCGTAAGTGGGCAGAGCCTGGCGTTGCGCTGGATGCCATCCGTTGCGGAG
The DNA here is from genome assembly GCF_003997725.1 of Mesorhizobium sp. M4A.F.Ca.ET.050.02.1.1. NCBI lineage: Bacteria > Pseudomonadati > Pseudomonadota > Alphaproteobacteria > Hyphomicrobiales > Phyllobacteriaceae > Mesorhizobium > Mesorhizobium sp. M4A.F.Ca.ET.050.02.1.1. The sequence continues at coordinate 2,366 of NZ_RZSG01000767.1, read as the reverse complement.
CGGCACTGCCCAGCCTGACGGAAATTCTAGAACCAGCAGGCGTTGGCCATGGCCGAGCGTGTGGCCGACAGCTCTTGATCAAGAGCACGGCAATCGACCGAGCTGGGCCGCGGATCGGATCCCGGGGCGCCTGGGGCAAGCCACTCGACGGGTGGCCAAAGCGCCTCCCCGGCATCGATCGTTCATGACTGGATTCGACCTGGGCCTCATCCGATTGGAGGACGGCAGGAACCGCAACACAGCCATTTTATCAACTTAGCGGTGATGCATGGGCGGCCTACAATCTTTCCAGCCGGCAAACCTACCCCGTTTGCAGGTCAGACCCCGGCGGTCGAACCCCGAGCCCATGCGCCTTCCGGCCGCTGGGTTTTTCGGCCGCCGGGGCCTTAGGCCTCGCCGGCGCGTTTCCAGAAAATATGTCCCTCCTCGGGGAGATATCCCCTACGCGATCACGCCATACGCCGCGAATAGAACTCTGCTAGCTTGGATTGCGTGGCGGACCCCGGTTCGCCTGGCCGGCGCCATATGCCCCAACGCCCCCCGCCCAATGTGGCGTCGGCCATCTTCCATCCCTTGCGCCCCCTTAGCTGTCAAGGAATGGTGTAAGACGGTTCTGGTCGCCTTCGACCATCCCGTCCCCTCACGCTGCGATCTGCACCTCGCGCGCGGCCGCGATCATCACACTCGCGAGCAGGCCGTAGGCTGCTTCCCAGGCTTCACGCACCGGCGGCGTGAAGGCCTCGCCGAGGCCGGCGGCGAGCGTCTCGATCAGGGCCTGGCCGACGATCGGGTAGTGGTGCTCCTCGACGCCGTAGCCGACGTGGCGCTTGGCGAGGTCGCGCACGGTGGGCAGGATGGTCTCGGCGCGGTCCAGCCCATGCACGACGAAGCCGAGGGCCGCCATCAGCTTGGCGCCCTGCTGGGTCATATCCCTTTCCGGGAACAGCGCCCGAAGATCGCCGTCGATGGCGAACAGGCGTTCATAAAATATGGCGGCGGCGGCCGCGCGGATCGGCACGACCTCGCGAAAGCTGTCCTGAACGAGTCTGATCTGGTCGGGTGTCATACGCGCGCTCCAATGGTTGGTAGGCGGCGACTTTCCTACCAGGACGTTTCCCAGGCATGTCGCCGCTCGTGGCGGCGTGTTTCGGCGATGTCTCGTTCCGGTATCAGGTTGTATTCGGCGAACCGTTTCACGCGCCAGCCGCGCCGCCAGCGCCTGAACGGAACAAGTCGGGCGCGGCGCTCGTTAATGCCGCGGACCATGCCGGATTAGGCGAAGTGGACATATCCGAAAATCAAATCATTGTCGCCGCCAGGACAGGCCGCGGCTTGCTCTGGCTTAACACCAAGGAACCCAGAGATGAAAACCGCTGTTTCGACCTCTCTCACAAGACGAAGCGTCGTCGCGCTGGCGGCGGCCGCCGCTTCGACAGCCATGATGGCCACCAATGGCGCGCTGGCGCAGGAGCAAGCCAAGCCCGGGAAGAGCCTGTATGAGCGGCTGGGGGGCGTGTTCGCCATCGCGGCCGTGGTCGATCACTTCAGCGACGCCATCGTGAAGAACCCGATCGTCGGCAAGAAATCCAAGAATGCGCAGCTGCGGAAATGGCACACCAAGAACCTTGAACGGCTGCCCGGCCTCAAATTCATGCGCACGCTGTGGGTCTGCGACGTTTCCGGCGGCCCGTTCAAGTTCGTGGCCACCAAGCCCGGCGCGACGCCGCTCGGCCTCGAGGAAGCCCATCGCGACTTGCGGATCTCGCCGGCGGAGTTCGACGAGGTCGCGGCCGAGCTCGGGCGGACGCTCGACCACTTCAAGGTTCCGAAGGCAGAGAAGACCGAGGTGCTTGAAGCCTTCGCCGCGCACAAGGGCGAGGTTACCGCCGGCTACGACAAGCAGGGCTGAAGCCCCGCCAGGGTGACGCCCAAAGGTTGCCACCGATGACCCGCAGAGGCGTCGCGCACCGACCCTCGTTGCCGGAGATCGCGGCTGGCCCCCGCCTTGCGTATCGAGGCTGACGGGCCGGCCCGATCTTGCCCGCTCAATGCCGCTTGAAATACTGCACCTCGCGCTCGTGCTTCTCGGCGGCTTCGCGGGTGTCGAAGGTGCCGAGGTTGCGGCGCTTGCCGGTCGCTTCGTCCTTCTTGCGCGAATAGAGCCGGTATTTTCCTGATTTGAGTTTTCGGATCATTGTGTCTCTCCCGAAGCGGAAAGGCCCGGCTGTGCCGGGCCCCTCTTTCAGTCCTGGTGCTCGGGCATGTCCTCGAGCTGGTCCTTCGTCCAGAACGTGACGGCGTGGACGTCGCCGTCCTCGTCGCGCATGAAATCGAGCTGGGTGGCGGGAACGGCGACGGGCTTGGCG
>NZ_RZSG01000766.1:0-2855 GCF_003997725.1 Mesorhizobium sp. M4A.F.Ca.ET.050.02.1.1 | reverse complement strand
ATCTCGAGCAGTTCGGCGTCGCTGATCGTGCCGACCGAATGCTGGCCGACCGCCTCGAACACGTCTTGCACGGTGATCTGCCGGCCGCGATAGCTGCCGGGAAGGATCGAGCCGCCATAGATGAAGATCGATGGCACGTTGAGGCGCACCATGGCCATCATCATGCCGGGCAGCGACTTGTCGCAACCGGCAAGACCGACCAGCGCGTCGTAGCAATGGCCGCGCATGGTCAGCTCGACGGAATCGGCGATCACCTCGCGCGACACAAGCGACGATTTCATGCCCTGGTGGCCCATGGCGATGCCGTCGGTGACGGTGATGGTGCAGAACTCGCGCGGTGTGCCGTTGGCGGCGGCGACGCCTTTCTTGACCACCTGCGCCTGACGCATCAGCGAGATGTTGCAGGGTGCCGCCTCGTTCCAGCAGCTGGCGACGCCGACCAGCGGCTGCGCGATCTCGGCCGCCGACAATCCCATGGCGTAGAGGTACGAGCGATGCGGCGCGCGCGCCGGACCCACGGTCACGTAGCGGCTGGGCAGCTTGGCCTTGGAGATAACTCTGGCGTCCATACTCGTCCTTGCCGCGGGCGGTGCGGCCTGCCCCATCGCCGAGCCTTTTGGCGCGTGTCCCGAGACCATTTCGAGGTGCGCCGGGTTTATGGCGGGAAATGGGCAATCCCCCTGGCCGGAACTGTAGCGCTGGGGTTGTTCATAAAGTGTTGCTAAAACGTCACAATTGTGAGGGGCGCGGGATGTGCGGCGAATCTGCACCGCGGCGAGATTGGTGCGGCTACGGCGACGCCCGCACGCCTGACGGCACCAACGAAAAAGGCCGGGCAATGCCCGGCCTTTTGTGTTCAGTTTGAAGGGCTTACCACTTCACCTTAAACGAGGTGGAGACGGCGGAAACAAGGTCGTTGCCGAAGTCGGCGGTATAGTCGGTGCCGTAGGTGACGCCGTCGCTGCCGACGACAGGATGTATCGACCCGCTGGTGAGCACGCCCAGCGCGCCACCGAAACGGAGCTCGATGTTCTGGGTCGGCGTGTACGCCACGCCGCCGCTGATGGTCCAGGTGTCGGTCTGGGCGCTGAGGCCGGTGGTGGTACCACGATCCCAGGTAAGAACTGCCGCACCGCTCCACTGATCGTTGAACTTGTGGCCGATGCCGCCGGAGACAGTCCATCCGTCCCTGTAGAGCAGATCCAATGACGTCGCGCGAACCACGCTGGTGGTGGTGCAGGCAAACACGCCCTTCGTCGCAGTCGGGCAGAACGGAATGCTCTGCAATTGGCTCCAGTTCATCCACTTGATGGAGCCGAAGGCCAGCCATCCTGGCGCGATACCAGACTGCAGCTTCAGTTCCACCGAGTCCGGCACTTCAGAGGAGCCATAGACATTGGTTACGGTACCTAGCAGCGGATTTGTCGGATCGATGATGCTGGAAACCTGGGTCAGGTCGAGCGTTCCGGCGAGGTTGTCGAGCTTCACCGCCGAATTGTAGACCAGGCTGGCGCGCAGAGCGATTTCCGGAATCTCATAGGCGACACCGGCACGCCATCCCCAGCCATCTCCCTCGAGATCGAGGCGTCCTACGCCCGTGCCCAAGAATGCCGGGAGAGGAGCAACCAACTGCTCCTTGAAGCCCGAAACATCCTCGTGAAATACGCCGCCAAGAACCCGAAACTGACCTTTGCCAAGGTCCATCTTGTACGAGCAGGTTGCGCCCAGCGCTTCGCTCTTTACCTTGGTTATGATATTGCCGTTCGCACCGGCCCAATTGGCGCCGGGATTGCTGAACGCTCCGATCGGTTGGCCGTAGTCGCCGAGGCAATCGACAGGGCCCATGCCGATCTTGATGCCGGCACTTGGCACCCAGTAGCTTTCGGTATCGCGGGCGGAGTTGGATGCGCCCAACAAATTAAGCGGCCCATTTGTCGGGTCGATGTCCACCACGTTCTTCAGGTCTCGTTGCGGCATCACATAGGTGGCGGAAGCCTCGCCGGTGACCTGCGCTGGATCGAACAGCAGGTCGATGTCGTAACCGCCGCGTTCCAGGCCGCCGGCATGCGCGGAACCGATCGCGGCCAGCGAAAAGCACCCCGCCCCCAGCAGTGCTTTCAAACGCAAATTGTTCATGGATATCCTCCCCGAAATACTAGTGGATCAAGCTAGAACCAATTCGGGTTAACGGCGCAACAATGAATTCAGGAGGCGTACATGTACACCTTGGCCGGCTTCCTTTCGGGCCTATCGGCCTATGCCGCCGCCTAGCCGAAAAATGGCTTTGCCGGGGCAACTCGGCGGAAAAAATCTGTGAAACCTGTCACAAAAAGCTCAAAAACAAGGCCTTTCGGGGCTATTTGGCCCCATTGTTACATTATGGCAACAATGGGGCTAAAACTTTCCGTTTACGTCAAAATTAACGCAACGGCATGGCCGTTTTCGAGGCAATTAACCTACCGGAAACCTGCCTGCTAGTAGAGGCGAATCTTGACTTCAGCCGGCGTCGCGCACCCGGGTCAACGCCACCGAAAGCTTCTCTTGCGCCTCGCGGTATTCGTCGAGTTTTTCACGCTCGGCCTCGACCACTTCTTCCGGCGCGTTGGCGACGAATTTCTCGTTCGACAGCTTCTTGTGCAGGCGGGCGATCTCCTCGGTCACCTTGGCCAGTTCCTTCTGCAGCCGCGCCGCTTCCGCCGCGAGGTCGATCAGGCTGCCGAGCGGCAGGCACACCGTCGCCTCGTTGAGCACCATCTGCGCCGAGCCCTTCGGCGGCGCGTCGACCAGCGCGATGTCGCCGACGCGCCGCCGAAGGGCTCGGCGCAGATGGTGCTCAACGAGGCGACGGTGTGCCT
>NZ_RZSG01000765.1:0-2861 GCF_003997725.1 Mesorhizobium sp. M4A.F.Ca.ET.050.02.1.1 | reverse complement strand
GTAGTCGGGTCCTTTTGAATCCGGCGGGATAAGCGGCTCGTGAATCTGGATCGGCATAGGCGCCGGCAGGTCGGGTCCAACAATGATGGCTTCGCCGGGGGCGAGTGTCGGGATAAACATGGCGGCGTTCTTGTCGAGATCGCCACAGGACCGTTCGACCGCCAGCCGATCTTCATCGTTCGTCAAGCGGTGCACGATCAGCGTTCTGAGCTGGCTTAAAACATCGTGCGGGATGTCCCTTGGGCGCTGCGTTGCCATGATAGATGTCAGCCCGTATTTGCGGCCCTCCTTGGCGATAATGCCAAAAGATTCCAGCCGCACGCTCGCATACTCGTCTCCGACGGTGCGCCCGAGGGACTGGTGCGCTTCGTCGAGCGCAACGATCACGGGCCGCGCCCGGAATGATCCCTTCCTTGCTTCTCCGAGAAGATAGCGGCCGATGACGTTCAGGAGGATTTCGCGCGTGTTGTGCTCGAAATGCACCGATCGGAACGAAATGCGGATGATGTCATCCGCGTCATTGGCGAAAAAATCTGTGAGGACCTGCACCAGCGACTGGCCCGCCGTGCCAAAAAGGCAAGAGAGCTGGTGCGTGGTGATGAGCGTTTTGATGCGGGCGACAAGGGTCTCGCAGTGCGCAACCGAATTGTCGGGGCCACCCCAATTGTCGGTGTTGTTCCCCGTCGACCAGACACATTCCGCCGTTACCTGTTCGGGAAGACTTGTTATCCGGAAGTCGCAAAGCGGGGAATTTATCGCGTCTCTGTGCGAGTCCAGCGCGTTGTAGAACGGAGCGCGGGGCTGATTGGCTTTTTCAACCGTTTTTCGTGCCGTGAAAACCACGCCTTCCGGTTCTATTCCCTGGCAAGCCCGTAAAAGTTTCAGGCTTCGCATAGCCTCCCTGAGTTTAGGGCCTTGTGATTGCCCAGACGGGCGAAAGAGGGCGAACAAATCCTCTTCCGTAGTCTGTGTGTAGGGAAAATGAACCCGCTCGGCACCTTCCTCCTCGTTGAAAGCATAGTGCTTCGTGACCGATGGAAGATTTGCGAATTCGCCGGTCGGATCGAAAAGAATGCACTTTCCGCCGTTCGCCTTGATCTGGTCGAGGATGGCGGCAATCGTCCAGCTCTTGCCGCCGCCTGTGGCGCCGAACACGCCGCAATGCCGACCGAACAGTTTCTCGGGCGGCAATTTTAGATGGATGCCGCCGCCCGCGCTCAAAAGGCCAAGATCGATCGACAGTTGATCGCTCCCGGAAAGCGAGTTCGCGGCAAGGTCCCCGAAGAGTTCCGGCTGCGCGAGATAAACCGCATCGCCGATGCGCGGATGCGCCCGCAGACCACGAACAAGTTTCTGGTTTTTCTGGTCAACGGATGCGAGCAGCTGAATCCGGCCGACAGGATGAGGTTCCGGCGGGCTGCCCATCGCGGGTTCGACACTCAACCGCTCATTGTCGGGCAGTTTGACTTCGATGATGCGGCCTAAAAGCTTGACGCTTTCGCAGTCGATGAAAACGAAGTCGCCGACCGCGCCCCGTGCGAGCGAACGACGCTCGGGACGGGCTGTTGCCTGCGGCAAGTTTGCCTGTGCGATCGACGCACTGACAACGGTAACGGTTCCGACATAGCGGTCGGGATCGACAAGGCTCCGCATAGTCACGATCCCGACGACGGTTCATTCAGAATCTTGAGTCGTTCCACATGACGCTCCCGCTCTGTCTGAGCGACGAGATCGGGGAGCGCCTGTGCAAGATCGTCAAAGCGGCCGCTTAGAAGGGAAAGTCTCTGGTCGCCGATATCGATGAGCCGCTTGAATGTTCCAAAAAAAGCGCTCGCCCCGGCGCGGGTCGGTGTATCGGGGGAAAGGGTGTGAGCATTTGTTTCGAGTTCCGCGTCGGTGATGTAAGCGAGGTCGCACACTATGGCGCGTAAGCTCATATTTGCTTCGATGGCGGCGAGTATCGGCTTGGTTATGTGATCGTCATTGAAGCCGAAACCAGAGATGATGACGGCGGTGTCGGGCTCCCGCAAAGCGCTCTGCAAGGCGGCCATCATGTCGAGGTAGGGCGTTTCGAATGCCTCCTGGTACTTGCTGTCGCGAGGGTAGATCAGGGCCGCCGGCCCGTCTTTTTCGGCCCTCGAACGGATAAGCTCTGCCCCTTTGCGCCGCCAGTCTACGGAACCGTGCAGCTTGTGGAGATGGAACACGTTTTCGATGTAATCAGGACCGTCCCTGCCGCCGTCGCGCCTGACGATGTCGTGCGCGAAATGACCGCGATCATAGATCTGCGGCAACGAATGGGAAAACCCGTCGATCATCGTAAAGCGGAGCGCTCGAGCGGCATATTCGAAGGCGAGATCGTAATTGGTCGTGAATATCCGAGTGCGCGGCTTACGCGCGCCTCGCCTGGCGATCTTTCGGATGATCGCCTGATGGGCGCTTAAGTCCGTGGTTTCATCGACGAAATCCACACTTCGCGCGATCGTTGTTTCAGCTAGGCCGATGAAGTCGGCAACGTCTTTCGCCTTTTCAGCCCCGAAGAGCTCAACATAGATTTTGCAATGCGTCAGAAATTTCTCGATGTTCTTCGCTTCAACCACCGCCCCTGCATTCGGCATAAGAGCGGCAATTTTGTTGACTCTTTCTTGCGTTGCAGCCGTGACGACGGCATCCCACAACTTGAGCATGCTCGGCGCCTGTTTTGCGCCCGGTCCTTCGTTTTTCGCGCAGAACGACGATCCAGCACCGGTGAGTAGGAGAAGGTTCGAGGCATTGAGCGCCGAAGTCAGTAAGTCTTCAATCGCCCGGGCGCTGCCGCGCTCCACGACCTCGCCCTTATCGTTCTTCACATCATCATGCGA
>NZ_RZSG01000764.1:0-2867 GCF_003997725.1 Mesorhizobium sp. M4A.F.Ca.ET.050.02.1.1 | reverse complement strand
CGCCTTTTCGGATGGCGAGATCGACGCCGGCCAGCGCATGCACGCGGGCTTCGCCCTGGCCGTAGCTTTTCCAGACCTTGTCGAAGGCAATCAGCGTGGAGCCCGACACGGCGTCAGTTCCGCAGCTGCGAGCCGGTGATGACCTGCGCGCCTTTGTCGAGGCCGGACGTAATCTCGGTCAGCTCGCCATCGGTGGAACCGACCTTGACATTGACCGCGTGGGGTCGGCCATTCTCCAGCACATAGAGCGTGCGCGAGCCGTCGGTCGGTCTCGGCGTGGCGTCGCGCTGGCGGCCAGGGCGGCCCATGCGGCCGGTGAACAGGTCGCGCAGGCTCCACGTGCGGGCGGCGGGCGGCGCCGGCCGGTAACGGAAGGCGGTGGCCGGCACGGTGAGCACACCCTTGGCCTGTTTGGTGACGACCGAGACGGTGGCGGTCATGCCGGGCCTGAGCAGCAACTCGCTGTTGTCGACCTCCAGCCGCGCATTGTAGGTGACGACGCCGTCAGTGGTTACGGACGCATAGGAGATGTCGCGGATCTCGGCGTCGAAGGGCCGCTCCGGAAAGGCATCGACGGTGAAGCGGGCATGTTGGCCGGGCTTGACCGAGCCGATATCGGCTTCGTCGACCGCCGCCTGCAGCTCCATGTTCCTGAGGTCGGCGGCAATGACGAACAGCACCGGCGCCTGCAGCGAGGAGGCGACCGTCTGGCCGGGGTCGACAGAACGCGTCAGCACGATGCCGTCGATCGGCGCGTAGATGGTGCTCTTGGCAAGGTCGGTCTGCTGCGCCTTGAGATCGGCATTGGCGATGGCAAGGTTGGCCTCGGCGCTGTCGAGGGCCGCCTTGGAGCGGTCGCGGGTCGCGGTCGCGGCCTCGAGCGACTGGTCGGTCGCCATGCCGCGCTTGGTGAGTTCGTTCGCGCGCGCCAGCGCGTTCTCGTTTTCCTTCAGCGTCACGGTGGCGTCCTCGACGGCTGCCGCGGCTGCCTTGGCGGAAGCCTCGGCGCGCTCGATCTGAACCTCGAGCTTGGCGGTGTCGAGCGTCGCCAGCACATCGCCCTTCTTGACCTGCTGGTTTTCCTCGACCGCGACCGAGCGGACGACGCCTGAAAGTTCGCTGGAGATGTCGACCTGCGTCAGCGGCTGCAGCGTGCCGGTGGCCGAGACCTGGACGGTGAGGTCGGCAACGGCTGCCGGCACGGTAGTATAGTCGATTTTGGCCTGAGAGCCGGCATACCACTGATAGAAGGCACCCGCCGCGGCAACGGCGATCAGCGCCAGCAGGGCATAGAGCCAACCGCGCCGGCGTGTCCTGCGCAGGCCGTTGCGGTCGAGGCCGAGCGCCGTCTCGATGGCGGAATCCGATTCCGTCTTTGGCGGATTGACAACCTGGTCCACGCTGGACCCCTATTATGCGCACAGTCCCTATCTGTGCACAGATCAGGCTTTGTGGTTCGAATTACAAATTAAATTTCGCCCATGTTGGGATTGAGGCAAGAATGAAAACCCGGGATTACTTGCTCTACGATGTCTTTACGACCGAGCGGCTGGCCGGCAACCCCGTGGCTGTCGTCCTGGACAGCAAGGGGCTGGACACGGCGGCTATGCAAGCCATCGCGCGCGAATTCAATCTTTCCGAAACGGTGTTCGTGCTGCCTCCCGACAACGCCAAGCACCGCGCCCGCATCCGCATCTTCACGCCCGACTATGAAATGCCGTTCGCCGGCCATCCGACCGTCGGTACGGCGATCGCGCTCGCCGATCTGGCTGGCGAGACCGCCGGCATCTTCGTTCTTGAAGAGAATATCGGCCCGGTACGCTGCGCGGTGAGCAAGCATGACAGCGCCACTTTCGCCGAGTTCGACCTGGCGAAGCTGCCGGAGCCGCTGGAGCTCTCCGCCGACGCGGAAGCGATCGGCGCCGCGCTTGGCCTTGGACCGCATGAGATCGGCTTTGAGAATCACCGCGTCTCGTTCTGGTCGGCCGGCGTGCCCTACGTGACCATTCCGGTCGCCGACCTGAAGGCGGCGGGCCAAATCCGGCTGGACAACCAGGCATGGTCGGAACTGGCGCCGCGCAAGAGCGAATGGGCTTTCGCCAGTCCCTATGTCTATTGCCGCGAGACGGTCAACCATGAGAGCGCCTTCCATGTGCGCATGATCGTGCCCGGCAGTCCCTCCTATGAGGACCCGGCGACCGGCTCGGCAGCGGCAGCCTTTGCCGGCGCCATCATGCATTTCGACGGCCCGACAGACGGTATTTCGCAGCTGTGGATCGAGCAGGGGCTGGAGATGGGCCGGCCGTCGCGAATCCGGCTCGAGCTCAATGTCGACGGCGGCAAACTGGCCGCCGCCCGCATCGGCGGCCATGCCATTAAGGTGGCGGAAGGCAGACTTTTTGTCTGATCGGTGCGGCTGCCCCATCCCGATAGAATCGGGATGGGGCTCCATCTTTTTTGTTTGAGCATGATCTCTTCCGAAAACCGGATTCCACTTTTCGGGATCATGCTTTAGCGATTTATCGGGAAATGATCCCGGCGGGGCTAGACATCCCCAAGATCGGCGGCTATATGCCCGCCAACGCTGGGTTTACCGGCCGTGTGGGTGTGTAGCTCAGTTGGTAGAGCAGCTGACTCTTAATCAGCGGGTCCACAGTTCGATCCTGTGCACACCCACCAAATCCTCTTCAGATCCTGCTGAAAAAACATCGGAAGCCGGCGCCCCGCCGCGTTCAGGGGGCTTTCGATTTTTACTGGATGGTTGGCCTGAGGTAGCTGAGAATCGCTCGCGTTATGGCCAGGACGCCGTCAACGGCATCGAAGTTTGTCTTGCTTTTGCCGACGATCCATTCGAATTCGGGGGCTTG
>NZ_RZSG01000763.1:0-2868 GCF_003997725.1 Mesorhizobium sp. M4A.F.Ca.ET.050.02.1.1 | reverse complement strand
GGCGCAATTGGCAGGATTGGCGGTCCGGGCCGAGTTGTCGACACAAGCAAGCCCGCGCCTCTCGCAGAGGACGCGGGCCCGGATCGGGATGCCGGCCCGATCAGGCAGCATACCGTTGCGCGCTGCCGGAACATGAACTCTTAGCGTATGCTAATGTTCCAGCGCAGAGGGAAAATTTGCCGAGCGACCGATCTGGCTTATGAAGCGGCCCTTTCGCGAACCGGGAGTTTCCAGCCCGGCCTGACGAAATGGCAGGTGTAGCCGTTCGGGTATCTCTCCAGATAGTCCTGATGTTCGGGCTCGGCCTGCCAGAATGGGCCGACCGGCGCAACCTCGGTGACGACCTTGCCCGGCCACAGGTGAGAGGCATCGACATCGGCAATGGTGTCCTCGGCGACCCGCTTCTGGTCGTCGCTGGTGTAGTAGATTGCCGAGCGATAGCTCATGCCGACATCGTTGCCCTGACGGTTGCTGGTCGTCGGGTCGTGGATCTGGAAAAAGAATTCGAGCAGCGTGCGGTAGCTCAGCCTGGCGGGATCGAAAATGATCTCGATGGCCTCGGCATGGGTGCCGTGGTTGCGGTAAGTGGCGTTGGGCACGTCGCCGCCGCTGTAGCCGACGCGGGTCGAGACGACGCCCGGAAAGCGCCGGATCAAATCCTGCATGCCCCAAAAGCAGCCGCCGGCAAGCACCGCGCGTTCGGTGGAAGTCGCCATGTCACATCTCCGTTGGATTTCTCCATAAATGGGGATTGTGACGCTCTTCGTCCAGCGGCTCAAGCGCTTCGGGAACGCGACTACAACAGCCGCCTGGATTGAGGACGGGAGGACATCAAGATTCAATTCTAGGGAAGCGGCAACGGTGCGTCACTCAAGGTCCGCAGGTAAGCGATGAGGTCTGCTCGCTGCTTCTCGTCCTGCAGACCCGGGAAAAGCATATCTGTTCCAGGCAGAGTGAGCGCGGGATTGGAGATAAACAAATTGAGTTCCTCAAAAGTCCAATCGCCACCAGCATCCTTCAGACTCGACGAATACTCGACATCGCCTTGCGAAGCCTTCCGCCGCCCTACGATGCCCCACAGATTGGGCTTGGGATTCTTGACCCCCGGCACTGCAAGATGACAAGTCCCGCACGTCTTTCCGAAAAGTTCTTTGCCCGATTCAGCGTTTGCCGATGCAAGTCGTGCCGAAATCGGCGCAATGGCCGGTCGTCCTGCGCCATGACTGCGCAAGTAGGCGACGACGTCTTCGTGACCGCTGAGCTTCGCCAAATGTATGGGTGGACTGCCGTTCGATGTCAGTGCGTTGACATCTGCTCCAGCGTCCACGAGATGGATGACGCACTGAAGGCAGCCATTCTCGGCAGCCACGTGCAGCGGCGTCTGCGATTTCGCCACCTGATTTGGATCGGCCCCATTGTCGAGCAACAGCTTCACGATGTCAGCGTGCCCACCCTTGTTGGCGGCATAGAGTGGCGTTCTTTGCCAACTGACGAGCAGGCTAACGTCGGCCCCACGACTTATCAGAAGTTTTGCCAACTCGATGTTTCCGGCTTCGCAGGCGATATAGAGCGCCGTGACACCGTCAATTTCGTTGATGGCGGCGCCCTTATCCAATGCGGAAGTCACCGCTGCGACGTCGCCATTCCTGACAAGATCGCCCAGGTTGCTCGCCTGGGCGGGCAGCGTAAAAAGCCCAAGCACCAACGAAGCCCTTATCACCCACATGCGTCTCCGCTTGGTCATGGTACCTCTCGCTGCTCTGAAAAAGCGCACAGGTTTGGCTCGCATTGCGGCTCCATGCACAAAAACGAATATTAGCAGATGCTCATTCAAAGACCAAGGATGCGCGGCCGGTCACTCCTCGTTTGTCGGCTTGAATTTCCGCACGACGACCTCGAACACGATGTCCGAAATCCACATCGCCGAGACGCCAATGAGGAAAGCGGCGGCGAGCGTCGTGGTGTCGTCGGCTGGATCGGGGATCGGCAGGCCACTTGCCTTGAACCAGGCGACGGCCGGCAGCGTCAGATAGGCGGCGGCGAGCGCGCCGCAGATCGGCGAAGCGATCATTTCGCGCAGTTTGTAGCGATGGCGCGACAGTGCCCGGAGCGCACCACCAGCCAACCCGGCCGCCACCACCGGGCCTTTGATGCCCAGGAGATCGAACAGATCGTGCATCATGGCCTCCAGCCGCAGAGTTCCTGACCCTTGCGGTTGTGCGCAAGCAGCGCCCTCGCCTCCTGGTCCGACAGTGCGTCGACCGCTTTGACGGAGAGGCGTACCGGCCTTGAGACGGCGCAGAAGCTTCCCTTGGCTGTGGTGCATCCGGCCGCGACGAGCAGCGGCAGCACGAGGACCAATCCCTTGCCCATGTTTTCAGCTCCTTGCTGGCCGCGCCCGCGCGCAGCGCGCCGATATCATTGTCGACCTGGTCGGCGAGCGCGCCGGCGGCAGCCTCGGCCTTGGCCTGCCGAGCGCGTTCCGCACCGGCGCCGGCAAGCCGCTGGCGGACGCCCCAGCCGAGGGCTGCCACCACCGAGGCCAGCAGGCCAAGGAACGTCGGGTTGCCGAGCAGTGAGGAAAGCAGCGCCGTCATGACAGCCACCACACGACAAGTGCCGCAACGATGAGGAGCGCGCCTGCCATCCAGGGCAGCGCCTGGCGCAGGAGTTCGGTGAAGACCTCGACCATTTTGCCCCTCATCTCTGCCAGTTGAGCTTGCGGGCGAGCACATGCCAGGCTTCGGTGCCGAGGCCGATCGCCAGGCCGATGCCGGCCTCGAGCGCCATCTGGATGTCAGGATCGCCAGACAGGGCGGCGGCGTCGCCGGCGCCGCGCAGGCCGCGCGCCACGAGGACGGCCGCGCC
>NZ_RZSG01000762.1:0-2871 GCF_003997725.1 Mesorhizobium sp. M4A.F.Ca.ET.050.02.1.1 | reverse complement strand
ATCCGGCCAGGACCGTGCTCGACAAGAGCGATGCGCTGCGCAAGTCGGGGCAGGGGGAGTGCCTCGATCCCAACATGGCGCTGGACAATGCCGACTACGACAAGCCCGCGATCGACGGCAGCCTCAAGACCATCGAGGCGGTCAAGGGTGACGACGCCAAGGTGGTCGTCGCCTTCGTCGTCGCCAACAATGCGCACCGGCTCGAATGGAAGCTCAGGAAGGTCGGCGGCGCCTGGAAGATATCGGACCTTCTGTCGGTCACCGGCGAATGGGCTCTCAGCCAATACCAGTGCGAATAGGCGATATCATCGAGCCTGCTCAGCCCCTGCCGCGATAGGGTGCGACCCCGGTGTCGGGCAGCCAGGCGTCCTTGGGCGGCGCGCCCGTCTGCCAGAACACGTCGATCGGGATGCCGCCGCGCGGGAACCAGTAGCCGCCGACGCGCAGCCAGAGCGGCTTGGTCGCCTCCACGATGCGGCGGCCGATCATGACCGTGCATTCCTCGTGGAAGGCGCCATGGTTGCGGAACGAGGTCATGAACAGCTTCAGCGATTTCGATTCCACCAGCGAGGCATCGGGCGCGTAGTCGATGACGATATGGGCGAAATCCGGCTGACCGGTGACCGGGCAGAGCGAGGTGAATTCCGGGCAGGTGAAGCGCACGATCGCCGGCGGCCCGTCGCCGCGCGAAAACGGCACAGTCTCCAGCACCGCCTGTTCCGGGCTCTGTGGCGTCTCGACGTGCTTGCCGAGCTGGCTAAGGTTCTTGGTGTCGGTCATTGGGGGCTCCTTGCTGCCGCCGGATGCTCCGGAGGCGCAAACAAAAACGGAAATAGCGCCGCGGTCCCTCGGACGCGGCGGATTTGCGCCGCTCATTAGCACCGGACTGAAAGCCGCGCAGCGGTTTTCGGACCAATCCGATGCGTGAAATGGAAGCGGGACGACGCTCCCCCGCGACTTGAATGCGCAGGAAGACAAAGACCAGCAGGGTCCGCTTCTCCATCCACGCCGCCATCTATGACGGGATTCGCTTCGGCTTGCGGATCTGACCGCGGCCGCCAAGTCGGCCTGACTGGACTTGGCCGGTCATATTTGCAATTTTCTGTCGCCGATCCGGGGGCGGCACAACCCGTGCCGAAGGGTCCGCACAGTCGGGGGCTTGCTTGACCGCACAAGACTTGTTCGTTCCGCGCCAGACCAATACGGCGCTTTACATGCAACTGCACGACGCCGGGCATGCGGTAGACGATATCCTTCGCGTCCAGAAGGCCTACCGCGTGGCTTGCGCGATGTTCAATGGTCGCTACCGCAAAACGGGGCGGCCCTTCATCTGCCATGCCGTCGGCGCCGCATCATCGGTTGCGCATTTCGACAAGGATCTGGATCTTGTTCTCGCGGCGATGTTCCACGCCTCCTATGACAGCGCCCAATATCCTGACGGCAAATCCAGTCGGCGCACCGAAACCCACCGCAAGTGGCTGGAGCAGAAGCTCGGACCCCGGGTAGAAGGTCTTGTCGCCAGGGTAGGGGCGATGAAGTTCGACACCGGAGACCCCGAGCGCCTTGTGGAGAAAGGCGTGCCAGCCGGCGATGAGGACATCCTTTTCCTTGTCCTTGCGCATGATGTCGACGATCTGGCGGATGGCGGGCTGGCATTCGCGCCCAAATATGGCCGGTCGATTGAATCGCGGGTTGCTGCCTGCGCCATTCTGGCCCGGCGCATCGGCCGCGAGAGCCTTGCGGCCACGATCGAAGCCTATGGCAGCCGCTACGGGGCGTTGGGGTGGGCGGCGGCACTCGAGGATACCAGGCTGGAAGGTTTTCGCATTGCGCCGAATGTGCGCAACTACCTCAAGCTGCGTCGGGACAAGTTGCGCGGAGGTAGGGTGGAGGTGCTTTGACGGCCGCGCCGCCAGCGCAATTCCAGGAAAAGTGCGTAGCGGTTTTCCGTCCGGAGTTGCGCCAAAACAAAGAGATAGAGCGGTTCTGCGTTTCCGTGAAACGATGAACCGCTCTAGCGAGGCACGCGCACCGGATCTTCGCAAGGAGAGCCACCTGCCGCGCCGGTCCGGTGCGCGCCACGCCCGACACCGGCCTGGCGCCGGCGCCGAGCGATTTTTCCGAGTTAGAACATCCTTGCGGTGGCCATGCACAGCACGGTGAGCACCAGCAGCCAGGCGGCGATGCGTTCGCCGTTGGCCATCTTCGCGCGCAGCATTGGTTCGGTGGCTGCATCGGCACCGGCAAGTTGGCTGCTCGGCCGGCGCACCATGGCGCCGAGGACGCCGGCGGCCGCGATGGCCGCCACGATGCCGATTGCCAGCACAATCTCCATCGAGCCGAAGCTGCCCTCGTGGAAGAAATACCAGAGCAGCGCGCCGGTCAGGAACACCATGCCCGATGCGCCGAGTTGCGGCCGGATGAAGCGCTCAGCCCTGATCTCGGGATCGCGGGCGAGCGTGATGGTGGTGCCGGCCCAGAACACGCCGGCCATGACATGAAGGCCGATGACGATGATGTAGACATATTGCATGACCGCATTCCTTCCTTCCCACCGCTGGCCAAATAGTTAGATATCAAATGATTTGATGTCAATCTATGATGGCACGTTCCAACGCCCAATCCCTTGTTCTACTGTCGTATCATGACACCCTTTGACCGCCCGCCCGTCGGAATGAATCTGGCCCGCACCTCCAAGCTGGTGGCGCAAGCCTTCGACGCTGCGCTGGTGGAGGCTGGTGGCACGCTGCCGGTCTGGGTGACCTTACTTTCAGTCAAGTCGAAGGAACTCGCCAACCAGCGCGAGCTTGCCGGCATGATCGGCATCCAGGGCGCGACGCTGACCCATCATCTCAACGCCATGGACTGTCC
>NZ_RZSG01000761.1:0-2875 GCF_003997725.1 Mesorhizobium sp. M4A.F.Ca.ET.050.02.1.1 | reverse complement strand
GTTGGAAGGCAAGGTGCTGCGCGTCTTCGTGCGCCGCAGCCAGGCCTATGCCTCCAACACCCACATCTTCCTGATCTGGATGGTTGGCACTTCGCTGGTCCTCCTGATGATTGCCATCCCCTTCCTGCGCAATCAGATCCGGCCGATCCTGACGCTCGCCGAGGCCGCCGAAAGCTTTGGCAAGGGCCGGCCGATGCCGCGCGATTTCCGCCCGCGCGGCGCCGAGGAGGTGCGGCGCGCCGGCTTTGCCTTCATCCAGATGCGCGAGCGCATCGAGCGCCAGATCGAACAGCGCACCGCCATGCTGACCGGCGTCAGCCATGACCTCAGGACCATCCTCACCCGCTTCAAGCTGCAGCTGGCTCTGGCCGGCGGCAAGGCCGAAACCAAGGCGGCGCTCGACCAGGATATCGACGACATGCAGTCGATGCTGGAAGGCTATCTCGCCTTCGCCCGCGGCGAGGCCTCGGAGGACCCCGGCCGTTTCGATCTCGACACCTATTTCCAGAAGCTCGGCGAAGAGGCCACGCTGCGCAAATGCAAGCTGTCGACCACGCTCGTCGGCGACCCACACGTGCATGTACGGCCGAACGCCTTCGCCCGGCTGCTGTCCAACGTCATCGGCAATGCCTTCCGCTACGCAAGGACGGTGGAGATCAACGCCGACCACAGAAGCGGCTCGCTTCTGGTTACCATCGACGACGACGGGCCGGGCATCCCGCGGGAAAAGCGCGAGGAGGTGTTCAAGCCCTTCCTGCGCCTCGACGAGGCGCGCAATCTCGACGCCAGCGGCACCGGCCTTGGCCTCTCCATCGCCCGCGACATCGCCCGCAGCCATGGCGGCGACATCACGCTGGAGGATAGTCCTCTCGGCGGCCTGCGCGCGGTGATCAGGGTTCCTGCCTGAAGCGAAGCCACGCTTCTCAGAAATACCGGCTTCATCCGCGCGTCATGAAACCATGGTGAAGAGCGCGCATGAAACGCGCGACTACGGTTGATTCGGCCATGCCGCCCCGATTCGAGCCCGTGCCCTCAAGGGGGCGCTGGAGCGAGGCGCCGGCTGCCGCCTGGCCGCCGTTCCGGCATCGCATCACGGGGAAAGACGACCTTTTCGGCAAAGGGGCGCCATGCGCATATTGATGGTCACCGACGCCTGGCGCCCGCAAGTCAACGGCGTCGTCCACACGCTGGAGCGGCTCGCCGAAACGCTGAAAGCCTTCGACGTCGAGCTGGATTTCCTGACCCCCAACATCTTCCGCACCCTGCCGCTGCCGACCTATCCCGACATCCGGCTGGCGCTGACGACGCCCGGCCATGTCGCGCGGCTGATCGATCAGCGCAGGGCCGACCACATCCATATCGTCACCGAGGGTCCGTTGGGCTTCATGGCGCGCCGCTATTGCCGCAATGCCGGCCGCCCGTTCACCACCAGCTATCACACGCGCTTTCCCGAATATCTCAGTGCCCGCCTGCCGGTGCCCGAGAGCTGGGCCTATCGCTGGCTGCGCGATTTCCACAATTCCGGTCAGGGCACGCTGGTCGCCACCCAGTCGCTGGCGGATGATCTTGCCGCGCGCGGCTTCAACAAGCTGAAACCCTGGACCCGCGGCGTCGACACCGACCATTTCCGGCCGGACAAGCGCAAGGACATGGGATTTCCGGGTCCGGTCTTCCTCTGCGTCGGCCGCGTCGCGGTCGAGAAGAACCTGGGCGCCTTCCTCGACCTCGATTTGCCCGGCAGCAAGGTCGTCGTTGGCGAGGGACCGGAACTCGCAAAGCTCAAGGCGCGCTATCCCAACGCCCATTTCCTCGGCCACCGACCGAATGACGAGCTGGCCGAGATCTACGCCTCGGCCGACGTCTTTGTCTTTCCGAGCCGTACCGACACCTTCGGCAACGTCATCATAGAGGCGCTGGCCAGCGGCACGCCGGTCGCCGCCTATCCGGTGACGGGTCCGATCGACATCGTCGGCGACGGTGTCGGCGGGGCGGTGTCGGGGGACCTGCGCGAGGCAGCCCTTGCCGCGCTTCACGTCGACCGCGCAGAGGCGCGCCAGCGCGCCATGCGCTACAGCTGGACGGCCTGCGCGGAGATGTTCCTCGACACGGTCGAAGAAGCGCTGGGAACGACGCGCAAGCTGGCCGCCTGATGGTGCCAGCGCCCAGGATGTATTGAGATTCAGGTCAGGCCGAACTGAGAATGCTGGGCTCGGGAACCGGAGCGGAGCCGTTCCTAAAGTACGCCAGCACCACAAGCGCAGGAGCCTGCCGTTCGCATTGCGGCCTCACCTGAATACCATGCATCCTAGAACAGACGCCCGCCGTCCGGCACCCTGTGCTCTATGGCGCCGAGCACGACCGCGCCCTCCTCGTCCGGAAAGCCGAGCGTTAGCACTTCCGACATGAACTTTCCGATCTGGCGCGGCGGAAAGTTGACCACGGCGAACACCTGCCGGCCGACAAGCGTCTCCGGCGCGTAGTATTTCGTGATCTGCGCCGAGGACTTCTTCACCCCGATCGCCGGACCGAAATCGATCTTCAGCTTGAATGCCGGCTTGCGCGCCTCGGGGAATGGCTCGGCCTCGATGATGGTGCCGGCGCGAATGTCGACCCGGTCGAAATCGGCGAAACTGATCTCGGGCTTGCGCGCGCCACTCGCACTCATCTTGGGTCCTGATCCGGCTCAGGCGGTGCCGTAGGTCTCGAACAGGACGCCGGCAAGCGCGTCCTTGGCCGAGGTTCCCGACCAGACCACGAACTGGAACGCCTGGAAATAGCATTCGCAGGCTTCGAGCGCCGACGACAGCAGCACCTCGACCTGCTGGCTCGACGGCTCGACCCCACCGGCAAGCAGCAGCGACTGGCGGAACATGAT
>NZ_RZSG01000760.1:0-2881 GCF_003997725.1 Mesorhizobium sp. M4A.F.Ca.ET.050.02.1.1 | reverse complement strand
CGTGTGGCCAATGCTATTGATTACGCCCGCAAGACGTCGTATTCGCAAGCCGATAGCCTGCAACTTGCTCGGTGGCTTTCTGCATTTGCAGACGGTCAGCTTACGGCCCCTTTCCACCCATTCATAATGTCTGCCGGAGCCGAAGAGCCAGAGCTATTGACCTCGAACAGCTACGCAACGTGCCGGTCTATGTTCGCCTTTTGTGCTTCGAAAGTCGCATAAAAGGCATTGTCGATATGATGTCCAGAATTATTTGGCATTTCATGGGGTTACCAGTCCGAAATTATGGGCGGCGGGTGTTCCGCCTATACGATTGAAAACAAGATAGTTTTCAGGTCGAGGATAGGGGTTCCCGATCCAAAGACCGGGTTTACCAATGGCCTCAATCACAGCCAATTCTGGATTGGCTAAGTGTTGGATTAGCGCGGAATTTAAGCGCCTTTATTGGTCAACCAGCTTGCGGTCGGCAACGGATTGGTTAACCAAAAACCCAGGATTGGCAAACCGAAGCAGCAGCCCTATCGAAGCTCTGTACTCCCCCACAATCCCTTGAGACAGATGGCGTCAGAATCTCAGCGTAGGCAATTGCGCGCGACAGCGACGCCCTGACTTAATTCCGGACTGCGACAGATAATTCTGGACGCCACAGCGGCAGAGCATAGTCGGTGGTCTGCAGATATGCTTCGACGGGCATTCTGCCGGCATCAGGAAGAGGTTCCGCCGCCAACTTTCACCTGAGAACGCGAACAAAGTCAGAACAACAGCTTTGACAAAGCTTCGAATCGGTGGATGATGCCCAACTAACTTACGGCGTCATTCAACTCTCGTTCGGATTCTTCGGTCCAGAAAAAGCGTCGACTGCCGTTTGGATTGCCGGGTTCTCTACTTAACGGTCGATGGGATAAAGGTCATGGCCAAAGACTCTGCTCTTCTGTCGGAGCTTCATAAACTTATCGGGCAGCGGATGGAGGCTGGCCAGATCGCACAACCGAGCGAAATCGTTGAGGAGATATTTCAAACCAGACCTCTGACAGGCCCGAATGCCGATTTTTATAGAGCGTTCGCTAGGAAGGAACTTGTGGGTGTCGTCACACGTATGTTGAAGCGCGTGGGGATGAGCGACGATCCTGCGTCCCCTCAGATGGTCCTTCCTGGCCATACTCGCCTAGTCAAATCGTATCCCGTGCTCCGGAACGGTGAACGGTCCCTGGTTCCAATAGGTCTCTGCACAACGCAAGAACTTTCTGATCACGTCTCGGTTCTTCGGAAGCAGGCAAAAGGCTGCGAAACCCACGCTGCAGAATTGGAGAAGTACCTTGCCACCAAAACTGCGCGGGAGAAAAACGAAGCGCAAATCGAGATGTCTGAAAGAACCGAAGTCGAACCGGCATGATAGCCGATGGGCCTCTTTTCACCATTTCCCACATACGTCAGAATACACCGAAGTAGTGTCGGACTAGACACGCGGAATTGAACTATTTTTTATATCATAATTCCTTGGGGGCACTGCTAACATGGATGTTTTGGCCGAAGGGACGGGGCCAGAGGGTGAAGTTGGGACGCCTTTCCGGACATCGATGGAGCCGAGCTGTAGACATCGCGACGCACTCCGGCTCTTTTCATCTTGGTTGCGGGCAGCGAAGGCGCCGACAAGCCCAGAGAAGAGGTCGTAAGGTCTTTCGAGCCGAGAAGCGCTTGATGGCCCTGGACTTCCTTGTCCGTTATCCTGATTATTTGGGTGACGCCCTGCTAGATCTCTATCCAAGGAAATCCGCGAGCCGGAGCTACTAGAGGCGGTTCAGCGCATCTTCCTCGACGACGAGCCTTCTGTCAGACTGGTGCGGATGGTCTGCTGGCGGCACGGTGCCTACCAGAATATCGAGGATGCGCTTGCCATGCTGAGTTACTACGGCTTAGCAAGATCCATGCAACTCGCTGGTGATGACGGTAAGATTCGACGGTACGAATACCTCATATCATCAAAGGCAATCTCGTTCCTGGAAAAGTGCGTTCAGGATCACCCGGAGTTAGCGTGGTATCGCGACCGGCTGGCGTTGGTCATGCGGGTTGCCAGCAGCAAGAGCGGTTCTGCCCTGAAGGATTGGCAGTACGAGCACCCGCAGTACGGAAACACCAGCCAGGGCGATTTCATACCTACTATCCGAGGCCATCGCCGAGGATAGCACCAGTCCAGAGTCGGATGTTCGAAGCGTGCTGCTCAAGTATGGCGTTCGCGCGCAGACCACGCCGCCGCGCGTCAAGAGCCTTAGCTTCGACAGCATCAAGTTGACAGGCGTTCGTGCCGAGTCCGAGCGCGACGGGGGTTTAGTCTGTCTTGGTCGGATCTAGGGTCGGAACAAGATGGGCGCCAACCACCACATCTTGTTCAGACCCCAGTTTTCCGTGCAGCCGCACGTCGCCAGCGCCGATCGGCTCGAAAAGATCGTCGACCTGCGCATCGGTAATCGCGATCTGGAGCGCAACGAGGGCTGACTTCGCTTCTTCAAGCGTCAGGCCGAGCTCATCGATCGACAGCGTGTCTGTTCGGTCGAAGCTGATGATCTCTTGCGTTTCGTCTGCTGCGTCGCCGCCGCCGATCACGAGTGAATGGCAAACCGCATCCACATCCCTCCTTGGTCGCGGGAGAGGGAAGCATGTCGACCTGTTGCGGTCAGCCCCTGGCAAGCTCTGAAAATTCGAGCTTCAGAGTCGCATTCACCTCGCGCCGGCTGAAGCGCTCAGGTTCGAAGGCGCGCAACGGCCCATCGTCCTCGAACTCCTCATCTTCTTCGTCTTCACGAAACAGCCGGTCGATGTCGCCGAAGCAGAAGCGATCGACGAGCGCCATGTATCCTGGTGGGACCATCAATATCTTCAGGCG
>NZ_RZSG01000075.1:0-13832 GCF_003997725.1 Mesorhizobium sp. M4A.F.Ca.ET.050.02.1.1 | reverse complement strand
CATCCACTGAATGCCGGCGCCGCCGAAAAAGCTGTTCGGCCTGGCCATGGACACGTCGAGGTTCGGCGGGCCGCTGCGGCCGATCTTGACCGCCAGCCAGATCAGATAGAGCGAGCCCGCGATCTTCATCGCCAGTTGCAGGGACGGGACGGCGGCGAGCAGGCCGGCGAGCCCGGCGGCACCCGCGGCCGCCACAGTAGCCAGGCCGGCGGCGCTGCCGGCCATCAGCGGCACGGATCGGCGAAAGCCGAACTGCGCGCCGGAGGCCGTCGACAGGGTCGTGGCAATGCCCGGCGTCGAGGTGGAGATGAGAGCGAACAGGGCGAGTGGAAGGATGGTTTTGAACATGCAGGCTCCTTTCGCGGGAACCTGCATGCTAAAGCGCGCTTCGCATCAGTAAATGCAATGTTTGATATGATTTGCATTAACATCTATAATGCCAAAATGATCCGCAATCTCGACACCGCGTTGATCCGAACCTTCGTCACCGTCACCGACAGGGCCAGCATGACGGCGGCGGCCAATGCGCTGAACCTGACGCAAGGCGCCGTCAGCCAGCAGATCAAGCGGCTGGAGGACGTTCTCGACTGCAGCCTGTTCGAGCGCGACCGGCGCGGCTTGCGGCTGACCAGGGCAGGCGAGCGGCTGTTCGGCAAGGGCAGGCGCCTGCTCTCGCTCAATGACGAGATCTGGGCCGAGATTGCCGGCAGCGCGGTTGCGGGGAAGGTCAGGCTCGGCGTGGCCTACGATCTTGTCGGCACCTTGCTCGCGCCGGTGCTCAAGGCCTATGCCGATACCTATCCGCAGGTCGAGATTTCGCTCCATTGCGCCGCCTCGCCGGAGCTTGCGGCGGCGCTCGCGGCCGGCATGATCGATCTCGCCGTCATCGAGGAACGGGTCGGTCCGTCCGCCGGCGAATGCCTGGCGGTCGACCGGCTGGTCTGGGTCGGCGCCAGGGGCGGCGCCGCGCACCGCAAGCGCCCGTTGCCGGTGTCGATGGTCGCCGACACATGCGCCGTCCGCCCGGCGGTGCTTTCAGCGCTCAGCGAGCAGGGGCTGGAATGGCGCACGGTGTTCGAGAACGGCAACATCGACGCGACGACGGCAACGGTGCGGGCGGACCTTGCAGTCACCACCTGGCTGGCATCGACCGTGCCGGCGGACCTCGACATCCTGCCTTCTGGCCCTGACCTTCCGGCGCTGCCGAATTTCGCTATCAACCTGCATCTGCCGAAATACGGCACCGAGCCCGCTGCGCGAGAGTTTGCGCGACACATCCGCGACGGGCTGGCGCGGCGGCAGGTGGCGGCTTGAGACCTGGAAGAACTTGGGTTCCTCTCCCACGTCGATCGGGGAGAGGTGTCGAGCGAAGCTCGACGGAGCGGGGTCGACCTGGCTCGAGCGTTGTTGCTTCAAGCCGAGGCGATGCTTCGCCCTGATTGAGGCCCGTGGCGAGTTGTCAGCGGCGGTGCATTTGAGGACCGACTTCCCCCGCACCGTAGCTGCTCCGCAGCGCCACCTCTCCCGCTCCGGAGGGAGGCCGCCCCGCTACTTCCAGTTCATGCGCCGCTCGAGCTCGGCGTCGGACGGCTTGTCCTGCGCGAATGATCCGGTCCTAATCTCGCCGCCCCGCTCGTAGGTCGCCATGATGACGCCGGTGGTGGTGGCCTGCGACTTGGTGAGCTTGAAGGCGGCCGGCATCGCGCCGTCGTCGAACAGCCGCTTGCCCTTGCCCAGCAACAGCGGGAAGATCATCAACCTGATCTCGTCGATCAGCCCGTGGGCAAGCAGGGTCTGGATCAGACTGCCCGATCCCTGGATGAGCAGGTCAGGTCCGTCGTCCTGCTTGAGGCGGCGCAACGTCGCGACGATATCTTCCCCAAGCCATTGCGTGTTCTGCCAGGTGAGCGAATCCGGCCGATGCGTCGCCACATATTTGGTCGCAGGGTTGAAGGCATCCGCGATCGAATCCTTCTGATACGGCCAGTAGGCGGCGAAGATGTCGTAGGTTCTGCGGCCGAGCAGCAGGGCGAACGGCTTGGAGAACAGTTCATCCAGGGCCGCGCCCGCCACCTCGTCGAAGTAATGGAACGTCCAGCCGCCGAACTTGAAGCCGCCGACCGGGTCCTCCTCCGGACCGCCGGGCGCCTGCATGACGCCGTCGAGGCTGACGAACGTGGCGGCGATGATCTTCCTCATTGGAACTCTCCCTTTTCGTGGTCCGCGCCGTCGGGCCGGATTTCGGCCTTAGGACGCATGGACAGGCGACGGCTCGACAGCGGCCGCAAAAATATCTACCGCAGCGCGCTCATCCCCCTGCCGCGGCCGACGCCGTGCGACGAGAACCAAACCTCGCCGATGATTGCCGTGGCAGTGCGGTCCGGCGCCTTGTCGCTGATCAGCCAGATCGAACGGCTGCGCGCCGCCTTCTCGCGATCGGGGATTTTCGCAGAGGGGTCCGGGGTCGATGCGCCGACGCAAGGGATAAACCACGAGCCCATGAACGGTTGGCAGGCGAAGCCGAATTCCGTGCTGGTCACCAGCACGGCCAGCGCAACGCGTTCGGCGGGACGCCATGGGAAGACCATGCGGCCTCCCGGCTTCAGCGCCTTCAGCCAGGCGGCCGGAGGCGCTGCCACGCCGGCATTGACATAGATGATGTCGGACGCAGGCAGCGGGCTAGTGACGGCATTGCCATGGATGACGGCCACATTCTCATAGGCCGTGAGGTTCTGCTCGGCGCTGGCGGCAAGTGCTGCGTCAAGCTCGAAGGCGGTGACCGGGCCGGGCGCGACCAGCTTCGCCAGCAGCGCCGTGTAGTAGCCAGTGCCGGCGCCGATATGGGTGACGGCCTCGCCTGGCCTGGGCGCGATCCGGCCGAACCACATTGCGTGCAGGCAGGGTTCGCCATTGTTGATGCCCTTGTCGGCGTCGAGCGTCACCAGCACGTTCTGGTAGATGTGGGCGGGATCGGCGCTCGGCGTCTTAACCCTGCCGTCGCCGGCGATGATGGTCCACGGTCCGGGACCAAGGAAGGCCTCGCGCGGAACGGTGGCGAAAGCTTCCCCGAGGCGCGGATCAGCCGAGCCGGCATGAGCGGCCATCAGTCGGGCGTAGAATTCGCGGGCCTCAGCGGTTCCGGTCATAATGGCTAAAGAAGATAGCGCGGCCCGCGATTTTGTCGCGGTGCCGCGCGTTCAATGCGTGTCACGCCAGGAGGGAATTAAGCGACAGGGTTTGAGTTTCCTGCTTCATGCATGCCGTTGTCCCAAAACCGCAGCGCACTTTTGGGCGACATGCATTGTTCTCAGCCGAAGCCGGCGATGGTGTCGTAGAGCAGCTTGAAATTGAGCACCAGGATGATGGCGGCGACCACCCAGGCGAGCAGGGCGACGGCGCGCGGGATGGCGAAATTGCCCATCTTCTTCTTGTCGGAGACAAACTGCACCAAAGGGATGACCGCGAAGGGCAGCTGCATCGACAGGATCACCTGGCTGAACACCAGCAGCTGGCCGGTGCCCCTCTCGCCGTAGAGCGCGGTGACGATCACCACCGGCACGATGGCGATGCCGCGGGTCAGCAGGCGGCGTGCCCATTGCGGGATGCGCAGGCGCAGGAAGCCCTCCATGACGATCTGGCCGGCAAGCGTCGCGGTGACCGTGGAGTTGAGGCCGGAGGCGAGCAGAGCCACGGCGAACAGGATCGAGGCGATGCCGAGGCCGAGCAGCGGCGATAGGAGCTCGAAGGCCTGGCCGATCTCGGCGACGTCCTGGTGGCCGGTGCCGTGGAAGGCCACCGCCGAGACGATCAAGATAGAGGCGTTGACGAACAGCGCCAGGATCAGCGCGATGGTCGAGTCCATGGTCGCCCACTTGATCGCGTCGCGCCTGCCCCGGTCGGTGCGCTCATAGGCACGGGTCTGAACGATCGAGGAGTGCAAATAGAGATTGTGCGGCATGACGGTGGCGCCGATGATGCCGATGGCGATGTAGAGCATCGCCGGGTTGGTGACGATCTGAGACGACGGCACGAACATCGAATGCAGGATCGAGCCGACCGGCGGAGCGGCGGCGAAGATCTGGATGGCAAAACAGCCGAAGATGATGATCAGCAGCGCGATGACGAAGGCCTCGAGGTAGCGGAAGCCCCTGTTCATCAGCATGAGCACCAGGAAGGCATCGAGAGCGGTGAGCATGGCGCCGCCGATCAGCGGAATGCCGAACAGCAGCTGCAGCGCGATCGCCGTGCCGATGACCTCGGCCAGGTCGCAGGCGATGATGGCCAACTCGCAGGCGATCCACAGCAGGAAGTTGACGGAGCGCGGATAGTAGGCGCGGCAGGCCTGGGCGAGGTCGCGGCCGGTGGCGATGCCAAGCCGGGCGGCAAGCGCCTGCAGCAGGATCGCCATCAGGTTCGACAGCATGATGATGAACAGCAGTGTGTAGCCGAACTGGGCGCCACCGGCGAGGTCGGTCGCCCAGTTGCCCGGATCCATATAGCCGACGGAAACCATGTAGCCCGGGCCCATGAAGGCGAACAGGCGGCGAAACCAGATGCCGGTCTGCGGCACGGTGATGGAGGCGTTGACCTCGCGCAGACTGGGCTGTTCATCCTCGTCGGGCCGGGCAAAACGCCACGCGGGTCTGGATACGGCTGTTGCGTCGGACATCAGGGATTTTCCGCTGAAAAGGGTCGAGGATGTTCCCTATCTATGCCATGGCTCAACATTATGCAATAGGCTATATTTCATTGTTTATGCTTTTGCGACGACGCCAAGTGACAGGGGCAACCGGGTGCGGACCCCGTTGCGCATGGGGTGGAATGCAAATAAACGGCCAGATAGTCGGGGTCCGTGCTATGACTACGGACCCGATTCAACGTCGCGGGCACTTGGCTCGCGGTTAGCGTGGAGGAGCGCGCATTGGCGCTGAGGAACAGACCGGTTCGACGCGAAGAGCCGCTTCCCGACGCCGATGTCCATTCGGCGGGCTTCCGGCAGACGCGCGAAGCGCGCCGCAGCGCCCTCGTCGAGGACTATGTCGAGCTGATCGCCGACCTGATCGAGGACGGCAACGAGGCACGGCAGGTCGACATCGCCGCCAGGCTCGGCGTCGCCCAGCCGACGGTGGCGAAGATGCTGACCAGGCTCTGCGCCGAAGGTCTGGTTTCGCGAAAGCCCTATCGCGGCGTGTTCCTGACCGAGGCCGGCCGCAAGGTGGCGGAGGAAAGCCGCATCCGCCACCAGACGGTGGAAGCCTTCCTGCGCTCGCTCGGGGTCAGCGCCGAGACAGCGCGCATCGACGCCGAGGGCATCGAGCACCATGTCAGCGCCGAGACGCTCGAGGCTTTCCGCAAGGCGATGATCGCGACGCGCTGAGTCTCGCCAGCCGCCGCCTCCGAGGCCGAATCCTCCGGAACCCAGTTACGTCCAGAGCGTTGCTCTTCGGCGCGATAGCCGCGCCAGGGAGGAAGAGATGGGCGTAGAACAGGCACCGACCGCAAAAGGCAAACAGGCCGCAAAGGGACTGAGACGGGCGGCGGCAAAGGACGAGCGCAAGACGGAAGCCGAGACCGGCCGGCCGCTGCAGAAGGGCGCGGCGCGCTTCGAGGAGCGCTCGAAAAGTTCCGACGGCAAGAGCGCCGGCAGCAAGCAGAAGCCTTGACGCTGCAGGCTGGCGGCGTTCACTACTCGGTATCCTGCACCCAGCTGCGCGGGTGGCCGTCGACGCGGAACTGGAAGATGAAATAGGGCGGGATGCAGGTGCCCTTGCCGGGCTTGGCCTCGGCCAGGTCTTCATAGCCGGCGGTGCAGATATAGTCCTCGCGGCAGGGATGCGTTTTGTCACAGGCGCGCAGGCCGGCGGTCTTGGTGAACTCCCTGGTGCAATATTTGTGGTCCTTGCCGGACCCGATGCAATCGTTGAAGCCGGTCTTGGCGAGCCGCCCGCAGCTCGCCTCCTCGGGCAGCTTGTCGCAGCTCGCCTTGCGCAGCATGCCGCCGGGAAAGCCGCCGGTCTTCTGCTCGGGGTTGTCGTAGCGCTGGCGCGCCGCGCCGTAGCCGGCAAGCTTGATCGGCGGTTTCTTGTCCCTTGCCGAATCGATGGCGCAGGCTCTCGCCGTCGCCGGCGACAGGCGGCAATACTGGTCGCTGCCCCATTTCGACATTTTGATCTCGCCGAACTCCACGGGATCGCCGACCGCAGTACCGGCCTCGCTGACGCAAGTGCCGAAGCCCGGATGGATGGCGCTTTCGTGGACGCCGGCGCAGCGCAGGCCTTCGCCGCAGCTCCAGTCCTTGAAGCTTTCATCCGTGCCGCGATAGCAGATCGAGCCCCAGCCATTGTAGAGATCGGTGCCCTTCAGCACCTCGGCGAACTTCGCGTCCGGACGGGCGGCGAAGCCTCTGCTGAAATCGGGATGCTGGCCGGCGGCGAACTGCTCGACGATGGCGAGGCGACGCGGCAGGTCGGCGAAGAAGACCGCCGAGCCCGGCACGAAGACGGCGTTGCGGCGTGGCTCGCTGGCCGGATCGGCGCCGGTGTAGTGGAAGCCGGCAATGCCGTGGGTCTGGTGGCAGCCGGTGCAGCTCATCTCGTTGAGGCGCAGATTGAAGCCGGCCACTGACTTTATGGTGCGCAGCGCGTTGCCGCTGGCGACATAGTCCTTCAGCGCCTTGTCGACCGCGGCATCGTCGAGCAAGCCATAAGCGATGTTGTTCTGCGAGCGCGCCATGCCGCCCGGCGCCACGGAGACGGCGCTGGTTGCCAGGAATTTTTCGTCGACGATCAGCCGGCCGCGATCGAGATCGTAGATGTTGCGGTCGGTGAGCAGCCATTTGGCGAAGGCCTGCCGGTCGGCCAGCACCGTCTTGCGGTCGATCTGGTTCTCCATCCGCGATTCCTGGAAGGTGGCGGTGGCCGGATCCCATTTGAAGATCTTGAGCAGATATTCGGCGTGGCCGCCGAAATCGCGGCGCGTCGAGGCCGACAGGCGCAGCACCTGCATGTTGAGCTCGAGCCGCATGATCTGCGAGGAATTGAGCATGGCGCCCGACAGCGGGCCATCCTCGGAGCGCAGCCAAGCCGCAAGCTGCTCAGGTGGAAGGTCTTTTCCGCCGGCCGCCAACCAGCGCCTGGCGACGTCGGCGCAGGACCCATCGGCGGCGCGCGGGCGATCCTTGGAGGCGCGGCCCGTCGCGGTCTTCGGCCTGGCGTTGAAGACCAGGCTCATTGTCAGCGGCAGGCGCGAGGAGACACGCTCTCCGGGCTTTTCCTCGACCGAATAGTGGAAACGGTAGATCAGCCGGATCTCGCCGCATTCGGTGTGGCCGAGATAGCCGCGATCCATGCGGTTGACGACGCCGGTGAGGTCCAGCGTCGAGCCGTTGTCGTCGATGTATTTCGGATTGAACTTCTGGCTTGCGTCCTTGGACTTCGCCAATCCGGCAACATAGGGATCTGGGCTTGTCGCCGGCTCGTCGGCGATCTCCTGCTTGACGGCATTGCGCACCGGCGTCAGCGCGCGCACCGAAAACAGGCCGCGATTGTCGACATCGCGTGTCAGCCCGATCGCCGGCCCGAGCAAGCGGCTGATCGACAGACCGCCGCGCTCAAGCGCCTGCAGGGTCGCGGGATCGGTGACGGCGACGCTGGAATCGAGCGTAGCGGCAGGCGCCGCCCCAGCGCCGAAACCGGCCAACACCAGCAGAAACAGGAAACGGCCGATCGTCCGCAAGCGCCCCTCGCATCCCCTTGTCCGGGCGCCATGCTACAGGCCTTGTCCGGTCTCGGCCATAGTGCTCGAGCCGCTCATTCCAGCACCGGTTGCAAGCGAAAAATGCTGTGACTTGCTGCAACCATTGGGATAATTGTTGGTTGGGTCTGATTGGCACCAGGATGCCGGCCTGGCCGTTTGGAAATTCGCATCGCGAGGAGTTGCCATGCTCTGGAGAGGCCGTCGTCAGAGTGACAACGTCGAGGACGAGCGCAGCGACACCGGTGGCGGCGGCGGATTCGGCGGCGGCAGCCCCGGCCAGTTCCGCATTCCGATCGGTGGGCGCGCCGGCGGCGGTTCCAGCCTCTTCATCGTCATCCTGGTTGTGCTGGCCGGATGGTATTTCGGCTTCGATCCTTCACAGATACTGGGCGGCGGCGACAGTGGCGGCCAGATCACCGACGACAGCGGCAGCGAAGGCGGCGGAGGAGAGCCGGCTTCCGACGAGATGAAGCAGTTCGTCTCGACCGTGCTCGCCGAAACCGAGGACACTTGGAAAGGCATCTTCCAGGCCAATGGCCGGACCTATGAGGATCCGAAGCTGGTGCTGTTCAGCAGCCAGATCCGCTCGGCCTGCGGCTTCGCCTCGGCTGCGGCCGGACCGTTCTATTGTCCTGGCGACCACAAGGTCTACCTCGACATGACTTTCTTCCAGCAGCTCGACCAGCAGTTCGGCGCTTCCGGCGAATTTGCCCGGGCCTATGTGATCGCGCATGAGGTCGGCCACCATGTGCAGAATCTCACCGGCATCCTGCCCAAATTCAACAAGATGCGGCAGGGGATGAGCGAGGCCGACGCCAACCACATGTCGATGCAGGTGGAGTTGCAGGCCGACTGCTTCGCCGGTGTCTGGGCGCATTACACCGCGCAGAAGGGCATTTTGGAACAGGGCGACATCGAGAGCGCTCTCAATGCCGCCAAGCAGATCGGCGACGACACGCTTCAAAAGAAGATGCAGGGCTACGTCGTGCCGGAAAGCTTCAACCACGGCACCTCGCAGCAGCGTCAGACCTGGCTGGCGCGCGGCTACAAGAGCGGCAAGCTTTCGGACTGCGACACGTTCAACAACCCAATTTGAGGCGACATCCGCTTCGTTCCGCGCGATCAAGGATCGGCCACCACGGCAACTGATGTCAGGATGAGGCAGTTGCCGTCGTTCCCTTATTGTTCTTGGCGGCGGGCTCGCCTATAAGGTGCACCCGCCTTTGCTGCAAGGCGGCCGAGGAGCTTGACACCAGTATGATCGACCCGAAAACCGCCAGGCGGGGCCTTGCGCTCGTTTTCACGACGCTGCTGCTCGACATCATCGGCTTCGGCATCATCATGCCGGTGCTGCCGGCCTATCTGCAGGAACTGACCGGCGTCGGCGTCAGCGAAGCGGCGATCGAAGGCGGTTGGCTGTTCTTCGCCTATGCGGCGATGCAGTTCGTCTTCGCGCCGGTCATTGGCGGATTGAGCGACCGGTTCGGACGACGGCCGGTCCTGCTTGCCTCCGTGCTCACCTTTTCGATCGACAATCTGATCTGCGCCATCGCCTGGTCCTATCCGATGCTGTTCATCGGGCGTGTGCTGGCCGGCATCTCGGGCGCCAGTTATTCGACGACATCGGCCTTCATCGCCGACATCTCGACCGACGAGAACCGGGCGAAGAATTTCGGTCTGCTCGGCATCGCCTTCGGCGTCGGTTTCGTCATCGGGCCGGTGCTGGGCGGCCTGCTCGGCACGTTCGGTCCGCGCGTGCCCTTCTATTTCGCCGCCGGGCTTGCCTTGGTGAACTTCGTGATCGCGCTGTTCCTGCTGCCGGAGACGCTCGACGACAAGCATCGCCGCCGCTTCGAGTGGAAACGCGCCAACCCGGTCGGCACGCTCATCCAGATGCGCAACTACCACGGCATCGGCTGGATCGGCCTGGTCTTCTTCCTGATGACGCTCGGACACATGATGTACCCGGCGGTGTGGTCGTTCGTGTCCAATTATCGCTATGGCTGGAGCGAGCAACAGATAGGCTTCTCGCTCGGCGCCTTCGGAATGTGCGGGGCGATCGTGATGGCCACCGTCCTGCCGCGCGTCATCCCGAAGCTCGGCGAGTGGAAGACGGCGGCGATCGGCCTGACCTTCACCGCGCTAAGCGCCTTCGGCTACGCCTTCGCCTCGCAGGGCTGGATGATATATGCGGTGATCGTTGTCGGCTGCCTGGAGGCGCTGGCCGACCCGCCGCTGAGAAGCCTCGCCGCCGCCAAGGTGCCGCCTTCAGCGCAGGGCGAACTGCAGGGGGCGATGACGTCGATCTTTTCGATCACCTCGATCATCACACCGCTGCTCTACACGGGGATCTTCTCGTGGTTCACCGGGCCGAGCGCGCCGGTCGTGTTCGGCGGCGCACCCTATCTGCTGGGTGCGGTCTTCCTCACCCTGGCGGTGATCGTCTTCGTCACGAAAGTCGCCAAGCCGACGCCGAAGGAGGTTGAGCGCATGCACGCGCAGGAGGCCGTGACCGATCCGGCTTGAGGCGTGTTGGTATTCATGTGATGCCGGCCTGCAAATAGCGGTTTCCTGCGCTTCCGGTGCTCACGTACTTCAAGTACGCTCCGCTCCGGTTCTCGGAAACCGCCATTTTCGACTCGGCCTGACCTGAATCTCAACACGCCTTGGGTCGCTAGGCGCGCTCGGCCAGCAATTCTTCGCCACGCTTCTCGCGGATGAGGTTGACGAAGCGGCGGAACAAATAGTGCGAATCCTGCGGGCCGGGCGAGGCCTCGGGGTGATGCTGGACCGAGAACACCGGACGGCCGGTGAGCGCGATACCGCAGTTCGAGCCGTCGAACAGCGAGACATGGGTCTCCTCCACGCCTTCCGGCAGCGAGTCGGCGTCGACCGCGAAACCATGGTTCATCGAGACGATCTCGACCTTGCCGGTGGTGTGGTCCTTGACCGGATGGTTGGCGCCGTGATGACCCTGATGCATCTTGGCGGTCCTGCCGCCCAGCGCCAGCGCCAGCATCTGGTGGCCAAGGCAAATGCCGAACACCGGGATTTCGGTCTTGAGCAGGTCCTGGATCACAGGCACCGCGTAGTCGCCGGTGGCTTCCGGATCGCCGGGACCGTTGGAGAGGAAGATGCCGTCCGGCTTCATGGCGAGGATTTCCTCCGCGCCGGTCTTGGCCGGCACGACGGTGACCTTGGCGCCGAGGCCGGCGAGCAGGCGCAGGATGTTGCGCTTGACGCCGTAGTCAATGGCGACGACATGCAGCGACGGCTTGTCCTGTTCGCCGAAGCCTTCGTTCCAGACCCAGGGCGTCTCGCGCCAGACGGAGGATTGGCCCGAGGTGACGTCCTTGGCGAGGTCGAGGCCGATCAAGCCCGACCAGGCGGCGGCGCGCCGCTTCAGATCGTCGAGGTCGAAGACGCCGTCCGGCGCATGCGCGATGACGGCGTTGGGCATGCCTTTCTCGCGAATAAGCGCGGTCAGCGCGCGCGTGTCTATGCCCGTGAGCGCGACGATGCCGCGCTTCTTCAGCCACTGGTCGAGATGGCCGGCGGCGCGGTAGTTGGACGGGTTGGTGACATCGGCCTTGAACACGGCGCCGACGGCGCCGGCGCGGGCGACCGGGTTGAGGTCCTCGATGTCCTCGTCATTGGTGCCGATATTGCCGATATGCGGGAAGGTGAAGGTGACGATCTGGCCAGCATAGGAGGGATCGGTGAGGATCTCCTGGTAGCCGGTAAGCGCGGTGTTGAAGCAGACTTCGGCGACCGCCGATCCGGTGGCGCCAAGGCCGCGGCCTTCGATGACGGTACCGTCGGCAAGCACCAAAAGCGCAGTCGGCTTTTCGGTATTCCAGGGGGCAGTCATCGTCGCCATGGCGGCACTCCTGTCAACCTGCGCGCTTCGGATCCATTCGCGCAGCAAACGGCGCGAAGCAGCGATTTCTCCGGCTTCCGCGCGTCAATTCATTGTCTCATGCAGGACCGAGTACATAGGCGAAGGCGCAAGAGTGGTCAATGAGGAGGCCGCAAACCGGCCTGAATCTGTTTCGTCAAGCAATATCAGTGGCTTGCTGGGATTTGCCTTACGGGTTCGGCAAAGCTATTGTCCGCCGCGTTCGAAGGAGAAGCACGATGCGCGAAAAAATCGCCGAATCCCTGAAGAGCGCGATGAAGGCGCAGGACAAGCACCGCTTGCCCACCCTGCGGCTGATCCAGGCCGCCATCCACGACCGTGACATCGCCAATCGCGGCGCCGGCAAGCCGGCCGCGAGCGAAGAAGAGATCCTGCAGATCCTGGCCAAGATGGTGAAGCAGCGCGAGGAATCGGCCAAGGCTTTCGAGGACGGCAAGCGGCCGGAGCTCGCTGCGCAGGAGCGCGGCGAGATGGAGATCATCCGCGGCTTCCTGCCGACGCAGCTCGACGATGCGGCCGTTACCGCCGCGGCACGCGCGGCGATCGCGGCGATGGGCGCCGCCAGCCAGAAGGACATGGGCAAGGTGATCGGCGTGCTCAAGCAGAAGTACGCCGGCCAGATGGACTTCGCCAAGGCAAGCGCGATCGTAAAAGGACTGCTGCAGTAATCTGCGCTTGCCCACTTCATGGGTGCGGCGGGCTCATGAGCCCTTGCAGATTGGCAGCGCCTGTGGCGGCGGTGCCGGATGGTCCTTCTTGTACTGGGCAATGATCGGCTCGAGGGTCGTCCTCGGCCAGAATTTCGGCGTGCCGATCTCCTTCAGACAGGATGCGTTCCAGTAGGAGCTCGAAGCGGAATGGCCGCTCGCCGCGGCGGCGATGTCGCGCGATTCCGGATAGATGTAGAGCGTCGTCGGGTTGCCCTTGACCATCGCGATGAGCTGCGTGGCATCGGCCGCCGACCAGCTGGTGCAGCCATTGCTGCGGCCGCCGGCATAGTCCACCAGCTTGCCGAACGGCACCATGCCTTCATGGTCGGCGTAAGAACTGTTCGGGTTTTTGCGCAGGCACATGCCGCGCAGCACCTGGGCCGCGTGGCCGCCAATAACACGCTGCCTGGCATTGGCGGCTTCGCCTTCGCCATCGAACTGGATGAAGGTGCGCAGGAAAGCGGTGTCCTGTTTTGCGCCGGTGCGATAGAAGCCCTTGAATGAGGTTTTCGCCTCGCGGGTCATATAGGCGCCACCGGCGGTCAATTCCGAATCCATCGCATTGCCGAAGTTCTTGGCGCATCGCCTGCCCTTTGAGAAATTGACGTTGCCTTTCAGGTTGCGGCCGCCGCCGTGGCCCGACGAGATCGCGCGAAACGACTGGCTGGCTTCGCAGATGATGTAGTAGCGGCGCCCCAGCACGCCATTGCCGAGATCGCCGGGACGCGTCGCATCCATGGCGAAGTAGCAGGGGTTCTTGACGGCGCCGGCGGCCACTTTTTTCAGGTAAAGCGCGCGCGCCCGCTCCAGGACGACCGCTGCGATCTGACCATCGCCCTCGCCAACATGGGCGTGCAGCCAGGCCGGAATGTTGGACGGTTGCAGGGCGGCGAAGGATCGCGCCGATACCGTCACGGCGACGACAGTGGCCAGGAGGCCGAGGATAGCGACACCCAGCGGGACATATCTCAATCGCATAGTTCCCCCCATCAACGCAGTGTCTCAGCGGTGAATCACCACGAGCCAATCATAAAAGGCCTCGCGCCAATCTGCGAAACACTTCTAGTTTAGCTGCCCACCCCAAAGCCGGAATACATCATGGTTGAAATCGTCAAACCAGCGCTCGAACATCTGCCGTCCTACAAGGCGGCGCTGGAGCGCGGCTGGTCGCCGGACAATGTGCGGCTTGAGGAAGCGACCCGCGAACAGCTTGCGGCAATAGAGGAAGACCCGGCCGCCTTCCTCGCCAGCCTCGACGATCCCGAGGGCAGGGGGCCGCCGATCACCTTGCCGGACGGCACAACGGTGCCGCGACTGCCCGGCTTCCGGCGCTGGATCTGGGACGGCGAGGCCGCCGGCTCGATCGGCTTCCGCTGGCAACCCGGCACGGCGGCGCTGCCGTCTCATGTGCTTGGCCATATCGGCTATGCGGTGGTGCCGTGGAAGCG
>NZ_RZSG01000759.1:0-2886 GCF_003997725.1 Mesorhizobium sp. M4A.F.Ca.ET.050.02.1.1 | reverse complement strand
CGGGTGGACGGGTTGCGTTGCGACGTCAGCTGAGCGGCCGCGATTGCCTTCGAGGGTCATCCGCCGCAGGCATTCGGCGCGCGGCGGCAAGGCAGTCGGGGATCCGGTCCGGATGGTGCAGCGG
This sequence comes from Mesorhizobium sp. M4A.F.Ca.ET.050.02.1.1, assembly GCF_003997725.1. Lineage (NCBI taxonomy): Bacteria > Pseudomonadati > Pseudomonadota > Alphaproteobacteria > Hyphomicrobiales > Phyllobacteriaceae > Mesorhizobium > Mesorhizobium sp. M4A.F.Ca.ET.050.02.1.1. The sequence goes on along the minus strand of NZ_RZSG01000759.1, from coordinate 2,762 downwards.
CCGGCTCCGACGGGAATGGTCCTTCATTCGATCCGGGACAGTGCGTCCCGCGCCGAAGGCATATCCGGAGTGTGACCGCGAAATGCGGCCGTAACAAGCCCGGGGCGTCGATTGCGCCCCTCACGCTGGAGCGGACGTTGCTCCAGTTTTTGTCCGTACGCAATCCCGGACGGAAAACCGCTACGCACTTTTCCTGGAATTGCTTCTAGCTTACGCAATCCCGGACGGAAAACCGCCACGCACTTTTCCTGGAATTGCTTCTAGCTTACTTGAAGCCCCCGCTTCTCATAGTATGGATTGCTCATATCACGGGTTCGTGATCGACCGGTATGAGCGAAATGCAACACGTCCACCCTAAGGTCTGCCCGCGATTTCCGGTGCCGGAACACCTTTGCGACGTGTCGACAAGGCGGCCCGGCACCGGCCAAAGTCACGCCCCTTGACCGCTTCGGCGGTTGGGACGAGCGTAGCGGCAGACCTTGCCTGGGGGACCCATGGATTCGAAGAAACTGCTGACCCGCATGATCCGCGCCGGCGCCGGCGAGGTCCCCGCCGACCTGGTGGTCCGCAACGTGCGGCTGCTCGATGTCGTCACCGGCAGGGTGAGCGAAACCGACATCGCCATCGTCGGCGACCGCATCGTCGGCACCCATGCGCGCTATCAGGCTGCCGAGGTGATCGACGGCCGCGGCCGCTTCGCCGTGCCCGGCTTCATCGACACGCACCTCCACATCGAATCCTCGCTGGTCAGCCCGCTCGAATTCGACCGCTGCGTGCTGCCGCACGGCGTCACCACGGTGCTTTGCGATCCGCATGAGATCGCCAATGTGCTGGGCACTGAGGGCATCCGCTATTTCCTCGACTGCGCCGAGCGGACCATTCTCGACGTGCGGGTCAACCTGTCGTCCTGCGTCCCGTCGACGGCGTTCGAGACCTCGGGCGCGCGGCTGGAGGCGGAAGACCTCGTCCCGCTCCGCGCCCATCCCAAGGTGGTCGGCCTCGCCGAGGTGATGAATTTTCCCGGCGTGCTCGCCGGCGACGAAGGCATGATCGCCAAGCTCGACGCCTTTTCAGACGGCCACATCGACGGCCACGCGCCGCTGCTCAGGGGCCAGCGGCTCAACGGCTACCTGGCGGCCCGCATCCGCACCGACCACGAGACCACGACCGCGGCCGAGGCACGCGAAAAGCTCGCCAAGGGCATGGCGATCCTGATCCGCGAGGGCTCGGCCTCCAAGGACCTCGACGCGCTGGCCGAGATCCTCGACGCCGATACGTCGAGCTTCGTCGCGCTGTGCACCGACGACCGCAATCCGCTCGACATCGCCGAGGAAGGCCATCTCGATTCCTCGATCCGGCGGCTGATCGCCAAGGGCCGGCCGCTGCATCATGTCTACCGCGCCGCCAGCCATTCCGCGGCGCGCATTTTCGGCCTCACCGATCGCGGCCTGGTGGCGCCCGGCTGGCGTGCCGACATCGCCCTGCTCGACGACCTCGAGGACTGCCGGATGAGCGATGTCGTCTCCGCGGGACGGCTGGTGACGCCGGAACTGTTCGAGACCCGAGGCACGGTGGCGCCGGTCGGCCTCGGCTCGGTGAAGGCGAAGCCGGTCACGGCGGATGCCTTCCGCGTCGAGGCCAGGGCGGGCCGCAACCAGACGCCGGTGATCGCGATCAAGCCCGGCCTGATCATCACCTTCCGCGAGGACGCCGCCCTGCCCGTCCTCGATCAGTGCCTGCAGGCCGACCCCGAGGCCGACATCCTCAAGGCCGCGGTGGTCGAGCGGCACGGCAGGAACGGCAATATCGGCAAGGGTTTTGTCCGGGGCATCGGCCTGAAGCGCGGTGCCATCGCCTCCTCGATCGGCCATGACTGCCACAACATCACCGTGGTCGGCGCCACCGACGCCGACATGGCGGTGGCGGTCAACCGGCTGATCGAGATGGGCGGCGGCATGGCGGTGGCCGACAATGGCGTCATCACCGCCGAGCTGGCGCTGCCGCTGGCCGGACTGATGAGTCTCGACTCTTTCGAGACCGTCACGCACGCCCTGCACCGGCTGCGCGAGGCGACGCGCGCGATCGGCTGCACGATCCCCGAGCCGTTCCTGCAGGTGGCATTCCTGGCACTGCCCGTCATCCCACATCTCAAGCTCACCGACATGGGCCTGTTCGATGTCGACCGCTTCGGCTTCGTCGAGTGAGTTTTCGATTGGCGAGCTCAATCGTTGAGTTCGCCGGCCGCAGCGATCACTTCCGAGACGATTTCGAGCACACTGGCGTCCGTCGCCCGGTGGTTGACGAAGCACGCCCTCAGCGCGAACTGGTCGCGGACCATCGCGTTCGACAGGTAGACGCGGCCACGTGCGTTTATGCGTCTCAGGATCGCGCGGTTATCCTTGCCGCGATGGCGAAAACAGACCGCGCTGAGCGGCACCGGCGCCAGGAGTTCCAGTTCGGGGTGCGCCTCGACCGTCTCCGCCAGAAGCCTTGCATGGCGCAGGTCCGCCGCGATCGCCTCGCGAAAGGCGCGGCGGCCGTGATATTGCAGCGAAAGCCATAGCTTCAGCGCACGGAAACGCCGCGACAGCTCGAACGTCTCCTCGAAGAAGGCGAAACCTTCCGTCGGATCCTGGCTCAGCATGCCGACATAGTCATCGCTGTGCGAAAACGTCTGGCGCGCTATGTCCGGGTGGCGATGCAGCAGGCAGCCGCAATCGAGCGGCTGATAGAGCCATTTGTGCGCGTCGAGCGAGAGCGAG
>NZ_RZSG01000758.1:0-2888 GCF_003997725.1 Mesorhizobium sp. M4A.F.Ca.ET.050.02.1.1 | reverse complement strand
GCTGACACCGAACGGCAAGCTCGACCGCCAGGCGCTGCCAGCGCCGGCCGACGAGGCCTATGCGCACGCCGCCTATGAAGCGCCGCAGGGCGCGGTCGAGACGCTGCTGGCCGGGATCTGGGCGGAGCTGCTCGGGGTCGAGCGGGTCGGACGCCACGACAACTTCTTCGAACTCGGCGGCCATTCGCTCCTGGCGGTGCAGCTCTTGAGCCGGCTGTCGCGGGCTGTTGGGGTCGAACTGCCGCTGACGAGGCTGTTCGCCAGGCCGGTTCTTTCCGATCTGGCCGAAAGCATCGTCGAGGTGTTGAGCCGCACCGGTCCGCAAGACCTGCCGGCGATTGCGACGGTGTCGCGCGACGAGCCGCTTGCGCTGTCGTTCGCGCAGCAGCGGCTATGGTTTTTGGCGCAGCTGGACGAGGGCAGTACCAACTATCACATTCCGCTGGCCTTGAGACTGCGTGGCGTGCTCGACCGCGTCGCCTGGCAGCGCAGCCTTGACCGTCTGTTTGCCCGTCATGAGGCGTTGCGCGGTGTCTTTGTCGCTCCGGAGGGCAAGCCGCGGGTTGAGGTTCTGCCGCCGGAGGGGCTGCCGGTGCTGGAGCACGATCTGCGGGACAGGCCGGATGCAGAGGCGGCGCTTTTGGATCTGTGCCGTGAAGAGGCGCAGACGCCCTTCGATCTTGCGCGCGGGCCGCTGATCCGCGGGCGTCTGATCCGGATGTCGGATGAGGAACATGTTTTCCAGCTGACCCAGCATCACATTGCCTCGGACGGCTGGTCGATGGGCGTGCTGGTGCGTGAACTCAGTCAGCTTTACCGGGCGTTCGCAGCTGGACAGGACGATCCTTTGCCGCCGCTGGCGATCCAGTACCCGGATTATGCCGCCTGGCAACGGCAGTGGCTGTCGGGGGAACGGCTGCAAAGCCAGGCTCAGTATTGGCGCAACGCCCTGTCAGGCGCCCCGGCCCGGCTTGCACTGCCGACTGACCGCGTGCGGCCGGCCCAGCAGTCGTTTGCCGGGGCCAGTGTGCCGATCGTCATCGATGCGGATCTGACGCGGGATCTGAAGCGGCTGAGCCGGCAGCATGGCACGACGTTGTTCATGACGGTGCTGGCGGCCTGGGCGGCGGTGCTTTCGCGTCTGTCGGGGCAGGACGACCTCGTGATCGGCGTTCCGAGCGCCAATCGAGGCCGGCGCGAGATCGAAGAGTTGATCGGTTTCTTCGTCAACACCCTGGCGCTTAGGCTCGATCTGTCCGGCGAGCCGAGCGTGTCGGAGCTTCTGGAACGGACGCGGCGCACGGCGCTGGCGGCGCAGGAGCATCAGGACCTGCCGTTCGAGCAGGTCGTCGAGATCGTGCAGCCGCCCCGGCATCTTGATCACACGCCGTTGTTCCAGGTGATGTTGGCCTGGCAGAACAATGCGGTCGAGTCATTGGACCTGCCGGGGCTGAGTGTGGAGGCTGCCGGGGAGGGGTATGATCAGGTCAAGTTCGATCTGGAGCTGAGCCTTGGCGAGCATGGCGAGGAGATCGCCGGAGCGCTGCACTATGCCACGGCGCTGTTCGATGAGGCGACGATCGAGCGGCAGTGCGATTATCTGCTGGCGCTGCTGCGGGCGATGGTTGCCGATGCCGGGCAGCCGGTCGGCCGCATCGAGCTGCTGTCGTCCGAGGAGCGGACCTACCTTCTGGAGGAGCTGAACCGGACGGACGCGGCCTATCCGTCGGAGCAGTGCATCCACGAGCTGTTCGAGGCGCAGGTGCGCCAGGCGCCGGATGCGGTTGCGCTGATCCATGACGACGAGCGGTTAGCTATGGCGAGCTCAATGCGCGGGCCAACCGGCTGGCCCATCATCTGATCGCGCTCGGGGTCAAGCCGGACCAGCCGGTGGCGATCTGCGTCGAGCGCAGCCCGGCGATGGTGGTGGGGCTGCTGGCGATCCTGAAGGCGGGCGGCGCCTATGTGCCGCTCGATCCGGCCTATCCGTCGGCACGGCTCAACCAGGTGCTCGCCGATGCCGCGCCGCAGCTGCTGCTGGCCGATGCGGCCGGCCGCGCCGCCCTCCGCGCCGAGGCGCTGGCCGATGTGAGCGTGGTCGATCTGGAGACGGCCACCCCGGCCTGGGCCGAGCTGCCCGCCTGCGATCCCGACCCGCGCGCGCTCGGCCTGACCGCACGCCATCTCGCCTATGTCATCTACACTTCAGGCTCTACCGGAGCCCCAAAGGGGGCAAAGAATGAGCATCGGGCTATTATCAATCGCCTGATCTGGATGCAGAAAGCCTACGCTCTCAATGCGACTGATGTCGTCTTGCAGAAGACGCCATTCGGCTTCGACGTCTCGGCCTGGGAATTCTTCTGGACGTTGCTTGAAGGGGCGACCCTGGTGCTGGCGCCTCCGGCTGCACACAAAGACCCCGATGCGCTTGTAAACTTGATAATCAGCCAAAGGATCACCACTGCACACTTTGTACCATCCATGCTGGTCAGCTTTATGGACACGAATGGTGTTGATCGCTGCACATCGCTGCAGCGTCTCGTGTGCAGTGGTGAGGCGCTTCCTGCCTCGCTTGCGCAGAAGGTTCGGCGCGTATTGCCTTGGACTGGCCTGCACAATCTATACGGTCCCACGGAAGCTGCTATCGACGTTACAGCCTGGAATTGCCCCGATGATTTTGATGGGTCAGTTGTCCCGATCGGCCGTCCGATTGCGAACACGCGGATCTATCTTCTGGACGCTCATGGTGGGCCGGTGCCGTTCGGGGCGGTGGGCGAGCTTTACATTGGCGGGGCGGGTGTTGCGCGCGGCTACCTGAACCGTCCCGAGCTGACGGCGGAGCGGTTCATCGCCAGCCCGTTTGTGGACGGCGACCGGCTGTACCGGAG
>NZ_RZSG01000757.1:0-2906 GCF_003997725.1 Mesorhizobium sp. M4A.F.Ca.ET.050.02.1.1 | reverse complement strand
GTATAGCGTCGAGCGCCACACCCCGGTCGCGGACGGCTACCTTTCCCGCAGGCAGACTTTCCAGAAGTACTTCTCACAGGACGAGCTGACGGAGATGGTCCAGCGCGTTACGGGACAGCGTGCGGTCGCGCTGGCTCCGGGCATCGTGGCCGCGTTCAGGGACAAGGACCTCGAGCAGCAGGTGAGCTTCCGGAGGAGGTCGAGGGCGACGATATACGCCAACCTCGCCATTCCCGCGCGCGATCCCTCGCGCTTCCTCCTCCGGCCGAAGTCCAGGCCTGTCGCCGAAAGGGCAGGGGAGGAACTGGAGGCGATTTGGAGGACCGCCTTGGACCTGGGAAGGCTCCCGCTGGAAGCCGAAGTCGGGCCGGCCGTGCGTACCGCGCTGGAAGAAAAGGGCATCACCGTCGGCCGCGCACTGGCGGCCTGCGCACGGGAAATAGCGGATCCCGCGCAGCTTAAGGTCGCCGCCGATTCCCGTCGCGAGGACCTTGTCGTGCACTTCGCCGTGACGCTGTTTCCAGGAGCCTCGAGATACGGTTCGCTGCCTGCCTCTATTCAACGCGACGTGCGCACGTTCTTCGGGTCGCTCGCTAGCGTTGTCGAGGCGGCCAAGGCGGAACTGCACTCCCTACGAGACAGGGCGGCACTGGAGGAAGCCTACGGAGAAGCGGCGAGGTCCGGATATGCTTCATACGAAAACGGTACACTCCGATTCATGGCGGAAAACCTCGAGCAACTGCCGGTCAAGGCTAGGATCGTCGCGGGCTGCGCGGAGATAGTGCACCAAGGGTTCGCGCTCTTGGACTTTATCGAGATAGGACCCGAGCAGGGCGTAGTGCGGGGACTTGAATGCGACATGGTGGAAAGTGCCCTGCCAAGAGTGCGGGCGTCGGTAGAAGTTGATCTTGCTCGATCAAGGTCACGAACCAAGACTTTCGAGGGCAAGGTGCTCTACCTGAAGTCCCGGTACCTGCAGCGAGGCCATCCCGGTCTGGGAAAGCAGACGGCTGCCGACAGGAAACTTCTGGAACTTGGAATAGTGGACGCCAAAGGCAACGGCCCTCCGGCCGACAGGATTGCCGCCATGCTGGCTTCAGCGACCCGGGCGGGAGCCATCACCCACTAGGTCACCAACAGCGCCGAGCGTCGAGGCTCGGGCCGGAAAAGCGTTACGCGAGATGCACGCGGCCGCTCAAAGTCCCAGCTCCCAACCAAAATTTGAGTTAGCCAGTTCCATATATTAGCTCTGATTACGGCATCTACCTTCATCGGCGAGGGGTCTGCGAACTCGCGTCAAGGCTCCACTCCCAGTTCGCACTAGGTATCAGCCATTCACGGTAGCCGTTCTGGAATATCGGCCAAGAAGAGCATCTGACGACGTTCCGCTCCGCTCCGGGCAGCCGGTTCAGCTCTGCTTGCAGGGCTTCGGCGAAATCCGGCCGATCGATCCAAAGTTCCAGAATCATTTCAGGCAGGATCGGCTCGAAAACCTGTACCTCAGCGTCGGGGTATGTCGGCAGGCAGTCGGGAATCCCCGGTGGACGGCCATCGCCCGCAAACATCCGGCTGAAGCCCCAGGGACCACCCAAGTAGCCTGTGTGCTTCATGCTCTCTCTCTTCCCTGCGCTCCGGTGGAGGAATCGGCACCTGTGCGTCCAAAGTATGCCGGGGTCGAGCAGGAGGACTGCCCAATTGGGATTCCCAGCGGCCCGTTGCTTGGCCCTGAACATCTTGGGGTAAACGGCGGAGATCGACAACGAGATGGCCTGGTCTTTAAGGTCGCGCCGATGGCGGCTGCTCCCGTAGGCATCGAGGCCGCGTTCGTTCAAATCCGCCCGAGATAGAAGGCCGTGGGTTACGATCCCAGGCAAGTTCTGTATTTGCGTGAAGTGTAAGAGATACTGGATGCCGCGCTGCGTGGCTTCGCACTGGATTTTGGTGCTGTTGTGCATTTGCGTACGGTATCCGCCGACTTGGTTTCGCGGTGGGGAACTTCAACCAGAAGTCCACATCTTGGTTAGGGGGCCGGGCTCAAGGTCCCGTCAATTTTCTGAGTGCTCGGAAAGCGCTTCAGTGGCCAAGGGCGCTCAATCACCGCCTATTCTTCTGCGGGGTCGGTCGTTTGTAGGCTCACGCTCTGAACCCAGCGCGCACGGTCCCTTTTGCGCTCGTGTATCGCCAGGAATAACGATCGTCCGTTGCCGAACAGGGCGAGTGCGTCGCTCGTAAAGCGTGGGGAAACTCGAAGCCACGCCGTCCAGCGTGGTTCGCCGCGGATCTTGTCGATGAGCCCCATGCCTGAGGGTGGATTGTAAATCGGGATTTGCCTACCTCGATATGAACGATACTTGGGCGAACCGTACTCATCGCGCTCCTGCACATCTTTGAGCGTCGCACGGACGTCGCCTGAGCCCAAGTTGTCGCCATAGATTGTCACCTCATAACGGTCGCCCGCCCGTTCCTCAGGGTAGGTGGATATTCCGGCGACGATCAGTCGCGTAGTGAACCGATAGAGTGGGTCGTCATCATCTGAGTTCCAAGCGGATTGCGGCGAGTAGACGTTGTAATTGACGGCCGCCTCGACACTCGCCTCGTAGTGCTCCACTCTGATGCCGAGATGCGTGTGTTCCTCTACGGTCTGTTTCCGGCGCTTCATCTTGCGGGGCATCGGATCATCCGCCTAATAGCTGATCGCTTTCGTTCATTGGCGTAATGGTGACTTGAGGCAAGAATTCAACCGAACGAGCCATCCATCTACCTATCGCCTACCTATCGCGCGCGCGAAGCTCGACTGCCATGCAGGTTGATTCTGGTCACGGTGACGCTTGTTTTTCGGGTCTCTTATCGGGACCAAAAGTAGGCATATCAGCTAATTGATTGAAATTGTTGGTACGCCCAAGGGG
>NZ_RZSG01000756.1:0-2907 GCF_003997725.1 Mesorhizobium sp. M4A.F.Ca.ET.050.02.1.1 | reverse complement strand
GCATGGCATCGAGGTCGCTCCTGCCCTGATCGCCGACGGCTTCATCAACGAGGCCGGCGGCTATCAGGTGACGCCGCGTGTGATGCTGGCAAAAGACCGGCCCACCGCCATCATCTTCAACAACGACGCCATGGCGCTCGGCGGCTGCAAGGCGCTCGCCGAAATGGGCATCCGACCCGGCCATGACATCGCGGTGATCGTCATCGTCGACACCCCGCTCTGCCGCTATTTTTCCCCGGCGCTGACCGCCTTCCGCCCGGCGCTTGAACCGATGGGCCGGCGGCTGGCCGAGATGCTGCTCGCATCGCTTCCTGCCTTCGCCGGCCCGGAAGGGGCGCGGATCATGCGCGAGGTCTGGCCGCTGGAGCTGATCGCGAGAGAAAGCGACTGAAAGCATTGCCGAAGGCTGGCCGGGCAGGCCTCAATCCACCTTCTTCTCGCCCTTCTCGCCAGCCTTGACGATGTCGCCAGTGGTGAACAGGATCTCCTTCAGCTCCGCCCGCCAGTCTTCCTTCTGACGCAGCAGGAATTCGAGATTCATGCCGAAATGTTTGAATTCCTCACCTTGCGCATTCTTCATGATGGCGCGCGCCTGCGCGTCCTTTTCCACCGACATGCGCTGTTCGTACCAACTGATCGCCTCCGCCTCCTCGATCAGCGATGTGATCATGCGGGCAAAGGTCCGCACCTTCTGCGTCAATTCCTCCGCCGGCTCGTGATACTGATCGAAACCCATTTGTCCTCCTGAGCCCATGGCTCGACCGACCATCGCGGCGATGCCTGGGCTCGCCTGCAACGGTTCCGATTGGAAAATGGTTCCGGGCACGCGCCGGCGCGGCATGTCACGCAAGTATCATGTTGGAGTCCTAGACCGCTTGCGGAAGGTGCTGGCGGCATGTCGATGCGACACCCGCTCAGGCATGCTCTGTCACAAGGGGATATCGATGAAACATCTCAGCCGGACTGCCGCACTTGGCGCGACACTTGCCCTGTTCACCACCCTGACGCCCGCGCTCGCCGATGGCGTCGCCTATATCAACAAGGGCCTGGTCGGCGTCGGCCGTATCCCCGCCAGCCAGAAGGACAAGTTCGGCGAGACCTTCGGCTCCGGTTCCGGCATGGCGATCGACGTCAAGGGCTGGGCGCGTGACGGAAACGCCTACAAGGGTTCACTGTGGCTGCTGCCGGATCGCGGCTACAACGTCGTCGGCACCACCGATTACCGCGCCCGCCTCAACACCATTTCGATCGAGCTTGCCCCGACTGCTCCCGGCGCGGCGCCCGCCGCCGGCCAGGAACAGTCGGGTGTCAAGGCGACGCTCGCCGACACCTTGCTATTGACCGACGACAAGGGCGCTGAGGCGACCGGCCTCGACCCGCTGAACGGCGTCCGCCCGGCAGCCGGCGACATGCCGATCCTGCCGCAGGCCGACAATGGCAAGCTCTCGCTGGACGACGAGGCGATCGTGCGGCTGCCCGACGGCACCATGTTCATCTCCGACGAATACGGCCCGAACATCTATCGTTTCTCGGCCGAAGGCCGCCTGATGTCGGCCACCCAGCCGCCGGCCGCCCTGGTGCCGATGCGCCACGGCAAGCCGAACTTCGCCTCCGACAATCCGGGCCCGGGTGCCGCCGAGCCCGACCCGAAGGATCCCGAGACCGGCCGCCAGAACAACCAGGGCCTGGAAGGCATGTCGCTGACGCCGGACGGCAAGTTCCTGATCGCCGTGCTGCAGTCGGCGCCGCGTCAGGATGGCGGTGATTCCGGTTCGACGCGCCAGAACACCAGGGCGCTGGTCTACGACGCTTCCGACCTCGCCCATCTCAAGCTGGCGCATGAATATGTCGTGCCGCTGCCGGTGTTTAAGGACGCCAAGGACAAGACCAAGGTGGCGGCCCAGAGCGAGATCGTCGCGCTCTCCAACACAAGCTTCCTGATGCTGACGCGCGACAGCGGCAACGGCCAGGGCGTGAAGGGCGAAGAGTCGCTCTACCGCAAGATCAACATCGTCGACCTGTCCGGCGCGACCGACATCGCCGGCGGCCCGTTCGACGCCGCCGACAAACCGGTGGCGCCGAAGGGCGTGCTCGATCCGTCGGTGAGCCCGGCCAAGCTCACGCCGTTCATCGACATCAACGACAAGGCCCAGCTTGGCCGCTTCGGCCTGCACAATGGCAAGCCGAACGACAAGGACAATCTCTCTGAGAAATGGGAGGCGATGTCGCTGGTCAGCGTGCTCGATCCGAAGCTGCCCGACGACTACTTCTTGTTCGTCGCTAACGACAACGATTTCCTGACCCAGGACGGCTTCCAGGTCGGCGCGCCCTACAAGGCCGAGGACGGCGCCGATGTCGACACCATGTTCCTGGTCTACCAGGTGACGCTGCCGAACCTCGCCACGAACTAGCTGCAGACAGAAAGGCGGACGCGCCGGGCGCGTCCGCCTTCAGGCCATTTGCCGATGATCTACTTCAAGATCTCCGCGTCCCTCGGCACGCCGGCATCGATCGGCTCGGCCGTCCTGTTCGACACGGCCGTGAGCTTGCCGGCGGGCGACAGGTTCGGGCGCACGTAGACCTGCGCGACGCCGTTAACACGACTGTAGAGGTCGATGATGTCCTGGTTCATGAAGCGCACGCAGCCGGACGAAGCATTCTTGCCGATGGAATCCCACTCCGGCGTGCCGTGCAGCCGGTACATCGTGTCCTTGCCGTCGCGGAAGAGATAGAGCGCCCGAGCGCCGAGCGGGCTCTGCGGACCGGGCGGCATGCCGTCCTTGTATTTCGCCAGTTCCGGCCGGCGCTGGATCATTTCCGGCGGCGGCGTCCAGACCGGCCACTTCTTTCGCGCCTGAACCACGGCGCTGCCGGTCCATCCGAAACCGGCCTTGCCGAGGCTGACGC
>NZ_RZSG01000755.1:0-2908 GCF_003997725.1 Mesorhizobium sp. M4A.F.Ca.ET.050.02.1.1 | reverse complement strand
GGAGAAGAACATCGCCTTCGGCCTCAAGCAGGAGGGCATGCCCGCCCCTGACATCGAAAAGCGCGTCGCCGAAATGCTGAAGCTGGTCAAGCTCGAGCAGTTCGCCAAGCGCAAGCCGCACCAATTGTCGGGCGGCCAGCGCCAGCGTGTCGCGCTCGCCCGCTCGGTCGCCAAGCGCCCGAAGGTTCTGCTGCTCGACGAGCCGCTCGGCGCGCTGGACAAGAAGCTGCGCGAGGAAACGCAGTTCGAACTGATGGACCTGCAGCAGGAACTCGGCCTCACCTTCGTCGTCGTCACCCACGACCAGGAAGAGGCGATGACCATGGCCGACCGCATTGCCATCATGGACAAGGGTGAGGTCATGCAGGTCGCGACGCCGGCGGAAGTCTATGAAGCCCCCAGCTCTCGCTTCGTGGCGCATTTCGTCGGCAACGTGAACATGTTCGAGGGCAAAGTTGCCGAGCGGGCGGCGAACACGACGCGCATCACCGGGCTGACCGGAGCCCAGATCGTTGTCGAGAATGGCGGCGATACCGCCGCCGGCGCCGACATCGTCTTCGCCATAAGGCCGGAGAAGATCAAGGTTTCGTCGAAGAAGCCGGCCGATGCCGTCAACGCACTCGAAGGTGAAGTCTACGACGTCGCCTATCTCGGCGACATGACCGTCTATCACGTCAGGCTCGACGACGGCCAGATGGTGCGGGCGAGCGCCTTGAACGCCTCGCGCATCACCGAGGACCCGCTGACCTGGCACGACCGCGCCTGGGTCTCCTTCCGGCCCGACGCCGGCGTCGTGCTGACGCGGTAGGGGGCAATCATGTCGAGCGCCGCGACCGCCGCAACAACCCCGTCGGCAGCCGATGCCGCCAAATCCCCGCTGGCCCGGCTGGGCTCGGCCTTCGTCGGCCGCCTGGTCATCATCGTCCCCTATCTCTGGCTGCTGTTCTTTTTCCTCATCCCGTTCGTCATCGTCTTCAAGATCTCGCTGTCGCAAACGGCGATCGCGATGCCGCCCTACACGCCGGTGCTTGATTTCAGCGGCGGCTGGTTCGGTTTTGTCGGACAGCTCAGAGAGCTCAGCATCGACAACTACACTTTGCTGACCAAGGATTCGCTGTACTTCAATGCTTATGTGACCAGTCTGATCATCGCCGCGATCTCGACGGTGCTGACGCTGATCGTCGGCTATCCCATCGCCTACGGCATGGCGCGCGCGCCGGCGGCGATCCGGCCGACCTTGCTGATGCTGGTCATCCTGCCATTCTGGACCTCGTTCCTGATCCGCGTCTATGCCTGGATCGGCATCCTCAAGCCGGAAGGCTTGCTCAATGAGTTCCTGCTTGGCATCGGCATCATCCACGAGCCGCTGCTCATCCTCAACACCTATAAGGCGATCTTCATCGGCATCGTCTATTCCTACCTGCCGTTCATGGTGCTGCCGCTCTATTCATCGCTGGAGAAGATGGACCATTCGCTGATCGAGGCCGCCAAGGACCTTGGCTGTCCGCCGATCAGCGCCTTCTGGAAAATCACCTTCCCGCTGTCGCTGCCGGGCGTCATCGCCGGCTGCCTGCTGGTGTTCATCCCGGCAGTCGGCGAGTTCGTCATTCCCGACCTGCTCGGCGGCTCGCAGACACTGATGATCGGCAAGACCTTGTGGAGCGAGTTCTTCGGCAACCGCGACTGGCCGCTGTCGTCGGCGGTTGCCGTCATCCTGCTGCTGCTGCTGATCGTTCCGATCATGCTCTTCCAGCGGGCCCAGGCGCGCGCGCAGGAGCAGGGCAGATGAACACCACCTGGAGCCGCTTCAACATCACCTCGGTCGTGCTCGGCTTTGCCTTCCTCTATCTGCCGATCGTGCTGCTCATCGTCTTCTCCTTCAACGAGTCGAAGCTGGTCACCGTCTGGGGCGGCTTCTCGACCAAATGGTACGTCTCGCTGTTCCACAACCAGGGCCTGATGGACGCGACCTGGGTGACGGCGCGCGTCGGCGTCATTTCGGCCACCGTCGCCACCGTGCTTGGCACGCTCGCCGCCCTCACTTTGACGCGCTACACACGCTTCCGGGGACGCATCCTGTTTTCCGGCATGGTCTTTGCGCCGCTTGTCATGCCGGAAGTCATCACCGGCCTGTCGCTGCTCCTGCTCTTCGTCGCCGTCGGCCTCGACCGCGGCCTCCTTACCGTCACGCTCGCCCACATTACCTTCACCATGTGCTTCGTGGCCGTCGTCGTGCAGTCGCGCCTGGTCTCGTTCGACCGCTCCCTGGAGGAGGCGGCGATGGATCTCGGCGCGCCGCCGGTGAAAACCTTCTTCCACATCACTCTGCCGGTGATCCTGCCGGCGATCGTCTCCGGCTGGATGCTGGCCTTCACGCTGTCGCTCGATGATTTGGTCATCGCCTCCTTCACCTCGGGGCCGGGCGCCACGACGCTGCCGATGAAGATCTACAGCCAGGTTCGCCTTGGCGTGACGCCGGAAATCAACGCCGCCTGCACCATCCTGATCGCGGTCGTCGCCGTTGGCGTCATCATCGCCTCGGTCGCCAACAAGCGCCGCGAGGTCCAGCGCCAGCGCGACGAGCAGGCCGCGCAGCGAGGCTAGGGCAGGCAAGCGCGAAATTATTCGCCGGAAACGCCGCGGCTGATCGGCGAGATGAACGGCGTGCTCCAGGTGCCGCCGACGAAGAAGGTCGACTGCTTGGGCGGCGCCGGCTGGCCATTCGCCTGCGCGGCCGGCGGGTCCGGCTGGACGATGCCGCCGGACAGCGCCAGCCCGCGTCCGGCATAGGAGGCGATGCCGGACAGCCAGATCTTGGATTTCGCCGAATTGGCTTCGGCCTTGTCGAGTCGCGCCACACCCTTGGAGATGCTCGCCTTGATCTCGGCCCCGTCGATCGGCAGCGTTC
>NZ_RZSG01000754.1:0-2911 GCF_003997725.1 Mesorhizobium sp. M4A.F.Ca.ET.050.02.1.1 | reverse complement strand
ACATGATGCACAACAACATCGCCCAGATCAAAGGCGCGATCCTCGGCAGCTGAGGTCCGCTCATCCAGCCGGATTGTGATGGTCCGGCTGGATTTTCCGCCGCGAATGTCTATCTGCAAAGACGACGCCGGCGGCGTGCGACGATACGCGATCGGCGGGAGCAGTTGCCGGCTCGCTCCGGGAGTGGCAAGACTGCCGCGCGACCAGATTGCGAGGACGACCATGGAATACCGAGAGATCAGCGACGACTATTCGGTCTCGGGCCAGATCCAGCCCAGCGATATCACCGCCATCAAGGAAGCCGGCTTCAAGAGCGTGATCTGCAACCGGCCGGACAACGAGCAGCCCGGCCAGCCTTCGGCCGAAAGCGTCCAGGCAGCGGCCCAGGCGGCCGGCCTCGCCTTCCGCTTCATCCCGGTCATCAGCGGCCAGATCACCTTCGAGAATGTCCAGGACCAGGCCGCGGCGCTCGACGAGCTCGAGGGCCCGGTCTTCGCCTACTGCCGCTCCGGCGCCCGCTGCACCAATCTCTATGGGCTGATTCAGCAGTCGAGGGGCTGAATTTTGTCAAGGTGTGCTGAGATTCAGGTCAGGCCGAGCCGAGAACGGTGGCTTCCCAGAACCGGAGCGGAGCGTACTTAAAGTACGTGAGCACCGGAAGCAGGAAGCCGTTTGGCGGCCGGCCTCCCCTGAACATCAGCGCACCTAGATCGGCAGCGCGCCGGTCTCCTTCAGCGTCTCCAGCACGATTGCCGTCTTCACATGCTGGACGGATTCGTGCGGCAGGAGCACGCCGTTGACGAACTCCGACAGTGATTTGAGATCGGGCGTCACCACTTTCAGAATGTAGTCCATCTCGCCGGTCAGTGCGTGCGCCTCCTGCACTTCGGGCAGCCGCGCCACCAACTCGCCGAAGCGGCGGGCATTGTCGCGATTGTGGGTGGCCAAGGTCACCGAGATGACGTTGACCAGCGAGAAGCCCAGCCGATCCCGGTCGAGCACCGCGCGGTACCCCTTGATATAGCCGTCCTCCTCCAGCCGCTGGCGGCGACGTGAGCATTGCGAGGCCGACAGGTTCACCCGCTCCGACAAATCGTTGTTGGTGAGCCGCGCGTCGCCCTGCAGCAGAGCCAGTATCTTGCGATCGAATTGATCAAGGCGCGCATTATCCACGGATTTTCCTCCAACCATGCACGTTCTACGCATGACATGAGCATTTCAGGCGTTCGAATGCAAGCACCGTGCGGCCCTCCGGCGTTATCATGAGCGAAGATGGCCAAGACCGGCCGCAACAGCTTCGGAGAACCGCCATGGGCCCCTTCCCGCACGACGCCCCGCCCGCCAGGATCAGCAAGGCGAACCCCGCCGGCACCGACGGTTTCGAATTCGTCGAGTTCGCGCATCCCGAGCCTGCCAAGCTCGCCGAGCTCTTCGCCCGCATGGGCTATGTCGCGGTGGCGAAGCACCGCACCAAGGCGATCACCGTCTGGCGGCAGGGCGACATAAACTACATCGTCAATGCCGAGCCCGGCTCGCATGCGATGAAATTCGTCGACAAACACGGCCCCTGCGCCGCCTCGATGGCGTGGCGCGTTGTCGACGCCAAGCACGCCTTCGACCATGCCGTGTCGAAGGGTGCCACGCCTTATGAAGGCACCGACAAAGCGCTCGACGTGCCGGCCATCGTCGGCATAGGGGGCTCGCTGCTTTATTTCATCGAGACCTATGGGGAGAAAGGCTCGGCCTATGACGCCGAGTTCGAGTGGCTGGGCGAGCGCGACCCGAAGCCGGAGGGCGTCGGCTTCTACTACCTCGATCACCTCACCCACAATGTCTATCGCGGCAACATGGACAAGTGGTGGGACTTTTACCGCGACCTGTTCGGCTTCAAGCAGATCCACTTCTTCGACATTGACGGCAAGATCACCGGGCTGGTCAGCCGCGCCATCACCTCGCCCTGCGGCAAGATCCGCATTCCGCTGAACGAGTCCAAGGACGAGACCAGCCAGATCGCCGAATATCTGAAGAAGTACAATGGCGAAGGCATCCAGCACATC
This sequence comes from Mesorhizobium sp. M4A.F.Ca.ET.050.02.1.1, assembly GCF_003997725.1. NCBI lineage: Bacteria > Pseudomonadati > Pseudomonadota > Alphaproteobacteria > Hyphomicrobiales > Phyllobacteriaceae > Mesorhizobium > Mesorhizobium sp. M4A.F.Ca.ET.050.02.1.1. The sequence continues at coordinate 854 of NZ_RZSG01000754.1, read as the reverse complement.
GCTGTCGGCACGGACGCGATCTACGAGGCCACCGACCTGCTTGCCGCCAACGGGCTGAAGTTCATGCCTGGCCCGCCCGACACCTATTACGAGATGTCGCAGGACCGTGTGCATGATCACGACGAGCCGATCGGGCGGATGAAGAAGCACGGCATCCTGATCGACGGCGAAGGCGTCGTCGACGGCGGCATGACCAAGATCCTGCTGCAGATCTTCTCGAAAACCGTGATCGGCCCGATCTTCTTCGAGTTCATCCAGAGGAAGGGCGACGAGGGCTTTGGCGAGGGCAATTTCCGCGCCCTGTTCGAATCGATCGAGCAGGACCAGATCAAGCGCGGCGTGATCAAGCTGGACGGCAAGGCGGCGTAAGGCCGAGGAGGGCGAGCGGTTCAAAGACCGAGCCGCTCGACCTCGTCCTTCCGCAGCTTGATGTCGTAGTCGAGCAAAAACTCATCCAGTTGCGGCGGCGGAACGGAAGTGCCGGAGAGCATCGCGTGCACCTGCCCGCGGTGGTGGATGTCGTGCAGGAAGACATGGGCGAGGATGTCGCCGATGCGCTCGGGGATCATACCGTCTTCGCGTCTATCGGTGATGACACGACGGTCTAGATCGGCCTCCGACAAAGCATCGCAGAAGGCGATCAGTTTGCGGTCGAAGGTGATCTGCGCCACTACCAAATCGGCGACATTGTCGAACGGCACGAAATCATCATAGGCGGCAGCGCCGACACCACCCTCCGTGAGAAAATCGAGATAGAGATGGTCGACAGCGAGGATGTGGTTCAGCGTCTCCTTGATCGACGGAAAGAAGCTAGTGCGCGCGGCCTCAAATTCTCCAGGCTCGAGGAACAGCAC
>NZ_RZSG01000753.1:0-2914 GCF_003997725.1 Mesorhizobium sp. M4A.F.Ca.ET.050.02.1.1 | reverse complement strand
ATCGGCATCATCACCGACGGCGATATCCGCCGTCATATCGCCAACGACCTTCTGGCAATGAGCGTCGATCAGGTGATGACCAGGAAACCGAAGACGGCGACGCCGGACACGCTGGTGGCGACTGCCCTGCAGACAATCAACGCCTCCGCTATCACAAGCCTGATGGTGGTGGAGGGCGGACGCCCCGTCGGGCTCGTCCACCTGCATGATCTGCTGCGTATCGGCGCGGCTTAGGGGTATGTCGATATACAGGCGATGCCGGCCTGCGACGCGGACGTCCTGCGCTTCCGGTGCTCACGTGCTTTCGAGTACGCTCCGCTCCGGTTCTCCGAAGTCGGCGTTCCCGACTCGGCCTGACCTGAATCTCAACACGCCCTGATCAGGGTCTCGCCTCAGATCGCCTCGACGGTCAGTTCCAGATCGGTATCGGCCGCGCCGGTGACGCGCACCTGCGTGCCGACCGGTAGATCCGGGCCGGAGACGCGCCACAGGGTGTCGCCCAGCCGGATGCGGCCGCGGCCGTTCTTGATCGGCTCGGCCAGCGTCGCGGTGCGGCCGACCATCTGCGCGCCGCGGCGGTTGAGCAGCGGCTGATCGGCGTCGTCATGACGACCGCCGACCAGTTTCTTGCCGACGAAGGCCGAGATCAGCGACAGGACCAGGAAGACCAGAACCTGGAGCTGCCAGGTCCAGAAGGCGGCGTCCCAGATGAGCAGCGACACCGCGCCGACGATCAGGGCGGCGATGCCGATCCACAGCATGAAGACGCCGGGCGCGACGACTTCCATCACCAGCAGCACGAAGCCCAGGACCATCCAGTTCCAAGGGCCGAGTTCGGAAATGATGCGATCAATCATGTGCGCTCTCCCAGAGCGGAAACATCAAATCGTGGAGACCATCAATTGTCGCCGGAGCGCACTACCGGCGGCCGCGAGCCTCGCTGCGTACCGGACGGGCCGTCTGCCTTGAAGACTTCCCTGGCGATCTCGCCGATGCCGCCCAGCGTGCCGATCAGCGACGACGCCTCCAGCGGCATCAGCACGATCTTGCTGTTCGAGGCCGAACCGATCCTGGTCAAGGCCTCAGTGTATTTCTGGGCGACAAAGTAGTTGAGCGCCTGCACGTCGCCCTTGGAGATGGCTTCGGACACGACCTGGGTCGCCTTGGCTTCGGCCTCGGCCGAACGCTCGCGCGCCTCGGCATCGCGGAAGGCTGCTTCCTTGCGGCCCTCCGCCTCGAGGATCTGCGACTGCTTGAGGCCCTCGGCGGCCAGGATCTGGGCGCGCTTGTCGCGCTCGGCCATCATCTGGCGGCCCATCGATTCAACCAGGTTGGCCGGCGGGTTGATGTCCTTGATCTCGACACGGGTGATCTTGATGCCCCAGGGATGCGCCGCCTCGTCGACGACGCGCAGCAGGCGCTCGTTGATGGCGTCGCGGTTGGACAGCAATTCGTCGAGGTCCATCGAGCCCATGACGGTGCGGATGTTGGTCATCGTCAGGTTGAGGATGGCGTTCTGCAGCCCGGCGACCTGATAGGCCGCCTGCGGGGCGTTGAGGACCTGGTAGAAGGCGACGCCGTCGACGCCGACGATGGCGTTGTCGCGGGTGATGATCTCCTGCGTGGGGACATCAAGCACCTGCTCCATCATGTTCATCTTGGCGCCGATGCGCTCGAAGATGGGGTTGATGATGTTGAGACCCGGCGTCAGTGTCTTGGTGTAACGGCCGAAACGCTCCACCGTGTAGTTGTAACCCTGCGGCACCGTCCTGATGCCTTTGAAAAGAAGGATGATGACCAGGAAGACAAGAACAATGATGGCAATATCGAAACCGCTGAAGCCCATTTCGTTTCTCCCTCAATAGGCGCCGACTTCACGAAATCACTTAAGTGTGTTTCCGCAGCGTTACAATCAGGTGATCACGAATATTGAATAGCGGAGGCTTTTGCGCACCGGTTTCAAGCTGTGGCGGCGAAGCGGGTCACACCCAGCCGGACAGCTCGCGCCGCACCAGCGCCTCGATCACGGCCATGCCCTCGTCGCTGTCGTTGAGGCAGGGGATGTGGGCGAAGTTCCCGCCGCCGGCATGGTGGAAGGTTTCGGCTGCCTCGCGGCCGATCTCGTCCAGCGTCTCGATACAGTCGACAGAAAAGCCGGGATTGACGATGGCGATCGACTTGACGCCCTCCTTGGCGAGCTTCTCGACCGTCACATCGGTGTAGGGCTGCAGCCATTCCTGCGCGCCGAAGCGCGACTGGAAGGTGGTGATCAGCTTCTTCTCGTCCCAGCTAAGCTTCTCGCGCAGCAGCCTCGTCGTCTCCAGGCAATGGGCCTGATAGGGATCGCCCTTGTCGGAATAGGGTTTCGGGATGCCGTGATAAGAGGCGATGACCACTTCCGGCTCGAAGTCGAGGCTCGCCAGATGCCGTTCGATCGAGCAGGCAAGGGCCTCGATGTAGACGGGCTCGTCATAGTAGGGCGGCACGCTGCGGATCGCCGGCGCGCGCCTGATCTTCATCAGCGCGCGGAACAGCTGATCGTTGGCGGTCGCGGTGGTTGTCGCCGAATATTGCGGGTAGAGCGGAAAGGAAAGGATGCGGTCGCAGCCCTGCTCGACCAGTCCTCGGGCGACGCTCGCGGTCGAGGGGTTGCCGTAGCGCATCGCCCAGTCGACCATGACATCCGGCAGGTCGCCAAGCGCCTTGGCGAGCTTCTCCGCCTGGGCGCGCGTAAAGGTGCGCAGCGGCGACTCGTTCTTCTCCCGGTTCCAGATCCTGGCGTAGTTGGCGCCCGATTTCTTCGGCCGTGTCGTCAGCACCAACCCGTAGAGGATCGGATACCAGATCGCCTTATTGAGCTCGATGACGCGCGGGTCGGAGAGGAATTCCCTGAGGTAGCGCCACATCGGCCTGA
>NZ_RZSG01000752.1:0-2915 GCF_003997725.1 Mesorhizobium sp. M4A.F.Ca.ET.050.02.1.1 | reverse complement strand
GCCCCCTCCCATCGGGATGGTTTCTTCATGCCGGATGATCCCGAGGGGAGCGGGATCATCCGGCATGAAGAAACCATCCCGATGGGAGGGGGCGGGACTTAGGCCGCCTTCTTGGCGACGTGCTTCTTCACGTGATGCTTCTTGACGTGATGCTTGCGGTGCTTCTTCAGGTGATGCTTGCGGGCGTGATGCTTGTGGTGCTTCTTGTGCTTCTTGTGATGAGCGACCTTGGCTGCGGGCTTCGCCGTCGCGGTGGCCGCGGCCGGAGCAGCGGTCGTGGTGGTTGCGGCAGCCGTGGTCGCAGCGGCGCTGGCTTCGGTGGTGCCGAGTGCCGGCACCGCGAAAGCGAGCGCGACGGCCAGGCCGAGAACGGAGAGGAGGCTCTTTTTCAAAATCGGCATTTCCTTTTTCGAAGATCGGGTTGTCGCTGGCCGCACTCGGCTGCTTCGGGAACGGGTTATGCCACCCGGTCTTTTCGCGAGTTTTTCCCGACTGTTGAATCTTGTTTCTGGATTGTGTCGGGGAGGGCCGTTGCTGGCTGCGGTGTTCCGGGCCGCCCAAAGGGAACTGGCGGGTCCATTCCTGTGCCGCATCGTGCAACGAAAGGATTCTATTCCAGCAAATCGACTGGGCGCGGCAGAGGGAATGTCGCATTCTGATTGCGAAGAGCTTGAGAGAACAACATGACCGGCACGACAGATCACTCCGGCAAGGTCGCCCTCGTCACCGGCGGCAACGGCCGCATCGCGTTTGAGACAGCCCGCCGGCTCGCGGCGCTCGGCTTCACCGTACTCGTCGGTGTGCGCGACCTCGCCAAGGGCGAGGCGGCGGCGAGGAAGCTCGGCGGCAATGTCGAAGCCATCGCGCTGGATCTCGCCGCGCCTGATGGACCGGCCCTCGCCGCAGCCGAGGTGGAGCGCCGTTTCGGTCGGCTCGACGTACTCGTCAACAACGGCGCCGTCCATTACGCCCTATCCGCTCGGGCGCTGAGGCCTGACCGCACGTTGGGCGGCAAGACCTTCGAGACCTATGTCGTGGGCGCCTGGCGGATGGCCTTCGCCTTCGTGCCACTGCTCAGCGCCTCCGGTCATGGCCGGCTGGTCATCGTTTCTCCCGAGGCTGGTTCGCTGGCCTCGATGAACGCCGGCGCGCCGGCCTACGCGACCGGAAGGGCGACGCTCAATGCGCTCACCCGCATCCTCGCGGCCGAACTGCGCGGCGCCGGTGTCCTGGTCAACGCCATCAGCCCTGACTGGGTGGAGGCCGACAAGGGCAAGCCTGACGGCCGCCCGGTCGCGCCAGGGGCGGCCGGCATCGTCTGGGCCGCGACCTTGCCGGACGATGGCCCGACCGGCGGCTTGTTCCGCAACGGCAAAAGGCTGCCGTGGTGAGCGGATCTGCTCACCCCACCGGCACCTCCAGCCCCACCTTCACCCGGTCCATGGCGACGAACGTGCGGAAGCGCTTGACGTTGTTGTTCTCGAAGAACAGTTTTCTCGTCAGCGCCTCGTAGTCGGCCATCGTCGCCACGGTGACGACCAGGATGAAGTCGGCCTCGCCGGTCACGTAATAGCACTGCTGCACTTCAGGCACCTCGGCGAAGCCGCGCTTGGCGGCGTCGATCAGCTCGGCGCGCTCGCTCTCGACCTCCACCTCGACGAAGATCGTGATCGGGTGGCCGACCTTGGCCGGGTCGACCAGCGCGACATTGGCGCGGATGACGCCGGTCTCCTCCATGCGCTTGATGCGTCGCTGCACGGCCGGCGCCGACAGGTTGACCGTCGCGCCGATGACCCGCTGCGGCGTGGTGTTGTCCTTCTGCAGGATGGCCAGGATGGCGCGGTCGAAAGCGTCGAAGTCGGGCAAAACGGACATAGCGAGGTCCAAAACGAAACAAACTTGCATCTAAAGCGGCAAAATAGAGCGCCTTTCTCGCTCGCCTTGCAATAAATTTCAGCCATCAAGACGGAGAAACGCCGATCCATGTTCCTGCTCAACCGCCACCCGGACCATCGCCATCCGCTGACCCCGCAGGATGCCGCTATGCTTGGGCTCGCCGGCGTCGAGGCGGCCGAGCGCTTCCTTGCCGCGCGTGACAGCCAGGCCGAGACGCCGCTGCACGCCCTGCCGGCGCTGGCGGGCGAACTCGGCATTGGTGCGCTCCACATCAAGGATGAGGGCAAGCGCCTCGGCCTCGGCAGCTTCAAGGCGCTGGGTGGCGCCTATGCCGTCATGCATCTGGTGCTGGAGGAGGCCGGCAACCGGCTCGGCCGTTCGGTCGATGTTGCCGAACTGCATGGCGCTGACGTCAAGGCGATTGCCGCCGGCATGACTTTCGCCTGCGCGACCGACGGCAATCACGGACGTTCGGTGGCGCAGGGCGCCGGCCTTGTCGGCGCGCGGTCCGTCATCTTCGTCCATTCAGGTGTCAGCAACGAACGCGTGGCGGCCATCGCCCGCTTCGGCGCCGAGATCGTGCGCATAGCCGGCGACTACGACCAGTCGGTCAGGGAAGCCGCGCGCGTCGCCGCCGAGCGCGGCTGGACCGTCGTCTCCGACACGTCCTGGCCGGGCTACGAACGGATACCGGGACTGGTGATGCAGGGCTACACCGTGATCGTGCGCGAAGCGCTGAGGCGCTTGCCCAAGTCGCCCACCCATGTCTTCCTGCAGGCCGGCGTCGGCGGCTTTGCCGCGGCGGTGGCCGGCCATCTCGCCATCGTGCTTGGCGAGCATCGCCCGAGGGCAGTCGTGGTCGAGCCCGCGCGGGCGGCCTGCGTCTACGCCACCGCAAAGGCCGGACGGCCGGTCGCGATTGCGCACACCAAGCCCACGGTGATGGCGATGCTCGAATGCTACGAGCCCTCGCTCGTCGCCTGGCGCGTGCTGTCGCGGATCGGCGATGCTTTCATGAC
>NZ_RZSG01000751.1:0-2915 GCF_003997725.1 Mesorhizobium sp. M4A.F.Ca.ET.050.02.1.1 | reverse complement strand
GACCAGCAGCCGCCAGGTTTCCTGGAAGCGCTGGCTGCGCTCGCTCCACATGCGGTCGCCGAGCTTGGCTGTGTCGTAGATGCGCGTCACCAGCAGTGCGGCGAGCACGCGCTCGGTGTCGGCCACCGCCGGTTCCCCGGTCAGGAACTCCTCGATCAGGTCGGCCACGCGGTCGACGTCGCCGGTCCACACCGGATGGTCGCGCCCGGCGATCTCAACCAGCCGGGCGCCGGGGATCTTGCGGGCAAGGAAGCGACTCGCCTCGGGGTCGACCCGCACATCGTTGCGGCGATGGATCAGGAGCGTCGGCGCGCTGATCGTGCTGAGGATGCCGCGCACGTCGACGCCGGCATTCATGCGCGCCAGCGCTGCCGCCGCCGTCGGGCTCGCCGACAGCCGCTCGAACCGCGCCCACCATTGCGAAAAATGCGGGTCGTCGACCCGGCCCGGCGCGAAATTGGGCAGCGTGGCGCCGGTCCCCCACGCCGTTTCCGTCGTCGCGATGAAGGCCTCGAGACGCTCCGGCGGCATCACCCATCTGTGGAAATTCGCATAGCCGCCATAAAGCACCAGCGACCGTGTCCGCTCAGGATGGGTGGCCGCGAACAGCATCGCCATCGGCGCTCCTTCCGAGGCGCCGAGGATCGCCGCGCGGCCGCTGCCGGCGGCATCCATCACCGCGCGCACGTCGTCCATGCGGGTTTCCAGGCTGGGCAGGTGGCGGCTGTCGACGCGGTCGGAGAGGCCGGTGCCGCGCTTGTCGAACAGGATCAGCCGCGAGAAGGCCGAAAGCCGTTTCAGCAGACGGCTGTAGCCCTCATCCTCCCACTGCAGGTCGAGGTTGGAGATGAAGCCCGGCACGAAGACGAGATCGAACGAGCCCTGGCCGACCACCTGATAGGCGATCCGCACATCGCCGCTACGGGCGTACCGGGTCTCGATCGGCCTCACGCAACACCCCGCCGGCCAGACGATTTCTTTCGTCGACCATAGCAGAGCCACGCCGCTAGCGGCAGACAAACTTTAGAGAGCTAAAATATAAGGCCTTTGGTGAACGGGAGCGACGGCCGCGTTACTTGTGCAAAGCTGCATTCCCGGCCTGCGCGGGCCCGGTGTAACCGATGCTCGTGTCGGCCTGTTCGGACGTCTTGGGCCGCTTGATCTTTGCCGAGGCCGCCACCACCAGATCGTTGAAATGCTCGGTGCCGCCGTCAAGCATCTCGAACAACTGCCGCCGCATTCTCGGCTCCCAGAACTTGTTGATGTGCTCGGCGACGCCGGTGATGCCTTCCTCGCGCGGCTTGGAATCGAAGAAGGTTGCGATCTGGTTGGCCATCCGAACCAGCTTTTCCCTGGTGCTGGTGATGTGATCTTCGTCATGCGACATGCTTGGCAACTCCGCAAATCACCCGGTCTGGGTGGGTGAAAATATCGAAATCCTCGCCGCGCACCAGCGCCACCAGCGTCATCCCGGCAGCCTCGGCCGTGCGGATGGCAAGTGCCGTCGGCGCCGAAACGGCGATGATGATGGCCGCACCGATTGCCGCCGTCTTCTGCACCATCTCCACCGAGACCCGCGAGGTCACGACGACGGCGCCCGTCGAACCGTCGATGCCGGCCCTGGCCAGCGCGCCGGCCAGCTTGTCCAGTGCGTTGTGACGGCCGACATCCTCGCGCGCCATGACGATGCCCTTGCCCGGCACGTAGAAGCCGGCGGCGTGCACCGCGCCGGTCTCGGTATGCAACGGCTGCACCTTCGACAGGCGCTTGACCGAGCGGGTGATGTCCTCGGCCTCAAGCGTAAGCTTCGACGAACCGACCGCGTCGACCGAGCGCATCGCTTCCTCGATCGATTCGATGCCGCACAAGCCGCAGCCGACCGGTCCGGCAAGCCTGCGACGCCGCGCCTGGAAGCGCGTGTTGGCCTTGTCCTTCAGCCGGATCTGGATGTCGATGCCGGCGCCGAGATCCTCGACCTCGATCGCCTCGATCTCTGCCGGGTCGGCAATGATGCCCTCGGTCAGCGAGAAGCCGAGCGCGAAATCTTCGAAATCGGCGGGGCTCGCCATCATCACCGCATGCGTGGTGCCGGCATAGGAGAATGCCACCGGTGTCTCCTCCGGCACCATCCGGTTCGCAGCCGCAGTGCCGCCGGCGCGACGCGCGAGACGAGAGATTTGGGTTATAGCGGGTCGGCTTGTCACTATCTCATCCAACCAGACTTCAACTCCGGGAACTTCTGCCCAATTTCTTCAAACGCCGGCATAAAGCCATTGCCTAATATTAATCCAACCATAAGGCGGAGGCTCGAAAATTCGGCACTTGTTACTTGGCTTTGAATTTCAATAAGGTAGTCGTTGAGTTCGTTGCTTTGCCGGCTGCACAGTTCGAGGAGTTTGTTGTGAGCTTCTTTGCTGGTCACCAAAAAACTCCTCCCGTAGTAGTGATCGAAATCCTCTTCTTAATGGAGAGGGCTGGAATGACGGGGCCGATAAAAGCTCCGGCGAAGACTACTCCGCCGCTTCCAGCGGGGCGATGCGGCGGCTCTGCTTGGCCTGCTCGTTGTAGTCCTTCTGCCAGTCGGTCGGGCCGTTTGAGGGCGCCACCTGCACCGCGGTAACCTTGTACTCCGGACAGTTGGTCGCCCAGTCGGAGAAGTCGGTGGTGATCACGTTGGCCTGGGTGTCCGGATGATGGAAGGTCGTGTAGACGACGCCCGGCGAGACGCGGTCGGTGATCAGCGCGCGCAGCGTGGTCTCGCCGGAACGGCTCGCCAGCCGCACCCAGTCGCCGTCGCGGATGCCGCGGTTCTCGGCGTCGTGCGGATGGATCTCCAGCCGGTCCTCGGCATGCCACGCGACGTTTTCGGTGCGCGTGGTCTGCGCGCCGACATTGTATTGCGACAGGATCCGGCC
>NZ_RZSG01000750.1:0-2915 GCF_003997725.1 Mesorhizobium sp. M4A.F.Ca.ET.050.02.1.1 | reverse complement strand
CCATCACCCAGATCGGCACGATGAAGCGCTGCGGTTCGTCCGAGGCGATCACGCCTTTCCAGTGTGGCGACAGCGGGGCGCCCTCGGCGTCGGCATCGCGCAGGAAGCGCGCCGCCGCCACGCGAACGGCATTGAGCGATCGGTCGCCGGAGCGGCCGGGCACCCTGTATTTGCCGCGGAAGCCGAGCGCCAGGCACTGGTACTGCAGCTCCAGCAATTCGCGATCCCGGTTCGGGTGGCGCTCCAGTTCGTCGAGACGCGTGAAGAACTGGGTGCCGGCATCGACGTCGCCGCGCAGCATGACCACCAGCGGCTGGCGGGGCCATGCGCTGGCGCCGCCCCAGGGCGTGTTCAGCGCGAGGTCGTCGAGCAGCGCCGCCACCACCCAGGCCGCCTGATCGGCGCGCTCCAGAGACGATCCCGATGTCATGGCGGCATCGCGCGCCCGAACCAGCTCTTCGAGCAGGCGCGTGCGCAATGTTTCAGGGTTCTCCGGCGCCAGCGCGCTTTCAAGCTCGGGCGCGAATTCGAGCAGCGGCGCGAAGGCGTTGATGAGCGCATTGGGATGGGCGCGCGAGCGCTTGACCGGCGCACCCGTCAGCATCGGCGCCATCGGCCGCGGCATCTGGGCGCCGGTCAGTCTGATGCGCGTGCGTTCACGATCCTCCGACAGTCCGAAGGGATCATCCCGGCTCATGATCTCACCTGTTCACCGAATAGCAGTCGACCTGCGGCTCGCTCGGCAAGACACCGGAAACGCCGATGACGAAGCCGGGGGCGTCGAGCAGCGAGGCCCAGTGCTCGCTCTTCTGGTCAAGCTCGAGGCACAGCCGGTCGCCGTCGTAGGGGATTTCGCGCGGCTGTGAATGCAGCGGCTTCAGCGGAATGCCGGGCAGGCGCGACTTCCACAGGCCTTCGAACTGGTCGGCCGCGCCGACCGTCGCCTGATTGACGAAGATCTTGCGCAGCGCATCTTCCGACAGCTCGGACCCGACCCGGATGACGATGCGGCTCGCCACCAGCAGCTTCGGGTTGTCGATGCGGATCTTCCAGACATTGGTCGAGTGCCGCATGACAGGCAGGGCGCGCGACTTGGGCTCGATATAACGCAGGCTCAGGATGAGCGAGCGCAAGGCATCGGCCAGCGCCGTATAGGCGGGGCCAGGGGCCATGTGGTCATAGGCCGGCAATTCGCCCAGCCGTCGCGAACTGGAGCCGTAGGTCGCCATCTCGCCAGCGAGGCCGGCAAGCTCGAGGTAGAGCTCGGCCGGGTGAAAGACGTCCTGCGCCAGCATGTGCGCCAGCCGCGGGCGCGCCGCGTTGGCAAGGTGCAGCATCAGGAGGTCCTCCACGCTGCGCCCGGGCCCGCCCATCACCATCTTGCCATGCGCCTCGGCGATCTGGTCGAGGCCGGTGACGACTTCCAGAAGCAATTGCCGGTACCAGGCCACCGCACCCGTGATCAATGTCGGCGGCAGGAACGTCTCGTCCAGCGAGACGCCACCATCGGCCCGCACGCCTTTGACATCGGCGACGGGCAGGGCGGTGTAGCCGCCAACCGACTTGCCCGGCGCAAGCAACAGCGCCTGCGGCCGGGCAATCTCGATTTCCTCGGGGTCCGAACCTCCTTGCACCGCGTCGCGGACCGACACGATCCGCCCGTGATAGCGCGCGCCGGTGGATGCGGCGTGCGCCGGATCGAAGCCGACGCCTCCGGGAGGTTCGAGCGGCAGCGCGATCAGCACCGGCCCTGCGCCGGTGTCGGCCGTGACCGGCAAGGGTCGCGGCGCATCCATCATCTCGGGAATGGAGAAGGGAGTTCCATCGGGGAATATACCCCGCGCCGACAAGATGGCGATCTGGCCGGCGTCGAGCAACGACTGATCCAGGGTAAGCTGCTGGAAGCCGAACGTATGCAGTTGCCCGGCCCGCAAGGCGCCGCGCACCGTTGCCTCGAGGAACCGGTCCTGCTGCTGGAAATGCTGGGTCCGCAGAAACAGTCCCTCAGACCATAGCACCCTGTTTGCATCGCTCATGCCGTTACTCTCTGCACGGAGCCACTTCCTGTCTCGCCCTGTCTCGCCGCTAGGCGGAGATACCGCCGCCGCCGAGCGTCACGTTGATGGTGAATTTGGATCCAGGCGAGATCGACTTGGTCGTTCGCCAGCTCCTCCCACCAGGTTCGCGGATCAGCGCGACGAAACCGAGCGCCGTCGCGTTTGGTTCGACCGTGATGGTCTTGGCCGCGGTCTTTCCCGGCGCGACGGAGATGGTGTCGGATCCGATGAGGTCGGCCCCGAGCGCGGACCCTGCATCGCCCTGCAGCGCGAAATAGTCGGCCGAATTGAACTTGCCGGTGCTGCTCAGCCGCATCACCAGGACCGTCACCGGCCGGTCGCCGCCGCCCGGCCCCGGGTTCATGCCGGCTCCACCGCTCACATTGACCGTGATCACAGATGGTTTCGGCGGGCCGCTCTGGCAGGCCGAAACCAGCCCCGTCGCGCCGAGGGCAATGATGAATTCGCGTCGATCGATCATGTCTCACTCCTCCTCATATGCATCCCTAAAATCTGCGCCGACTTCGCCAAGGAAGGTTTTTTCCGCGCTCTCGGCGATCTCACGATGGCGTTTCTGGTAGAGCTCCCACAGCTTGGCGCCGCGCCCACCCGAAAGCAGCGTGCCGATCGCGGAATTCGATTTCAGCTCTTCCTCGATCGCCGCCGGGTCGAAGCGGTCGACCATCTGGCGAAGCGCTGCCTGCACGCCGCGCCAGGCGCGCACGTGATGTTGCGCGAGATCGCGGACCGCGTCCGAGATCGCCGCCTCGCCATCAAGAAAGCCGGGGCTGCGTTCGCCAAGAATGGTCACGATGGCGTCGTCGACCGTCGGCAGGAACTTGAGAGGATTGACCTCGG
>NZ_RZSG01000074.1:0-14164 GCF_003997725.1 Mesorhizobium sp. M4A.F.Ca.ET.050.02.1.1 | reverse complement strand
GACGTACCGACGGCGGTTGCCGACACCGATGCGGTGGCAGCGGGTTCGTTCGCGCCGGTCGAGCTGGCCGAACTGCAGGGCCGTCGGCGGCAGCAGGGCCGACAGGTCGAAGCCGTCGCCGATGCCGCCGGGAGGGACGGAGAAGTTTCCGCCCGCGCTATTCGGCGAGCCGTTTCCGGGTCCGGCAGAGATCGAGCCGTCGGCGCCGAAGGCAACGTCGACATGGCTTGCTTCCAGCGCCGCGATCAGGGCAACGCGCGGCACCTCGACTTCGCCGAGGATGAAGGTGGGCACATTGAGCGCGCCGTCCTTGATGACGATCTCAGATCCGTCGGGCTGCACGAGCACGAGGTTGTGGCCGTCGACCTTGATGTTGTCGATCGAGACATTGGCCGGAAGCCTGACGACATTGCTGGCGTCGGCCACATAATCATGCGCCGCGCCCGCCGGTGCGTTTGCCGCAGCCGCCGGCGCTCCATTTGCCGGCGGGTTCGCGGCAGCTGCCGGTGCTTCGGGCTGAACGGGTGCGCCGCTGCCGACATCGACCGGTACCGGATCCGCCGGCGCGGCTTGCCCTGTCGAGGCGGCCTGCGCGACCTGGATTTCCTGCGCCGGTGTCAGGCCGGCGTGTTCAGTGGAAACCGCGCGCTCGTCAAAGGAAGCTGAAACGTTGTCCGAATCGATGTTGGTCGTCATGGCTGGAAACCCCTCCGGTATTTCCCGGGAAGAGACAGGGACGGCCTTGTCTTTGCAACAGTCGCTCAATCTGTTTCATATATTATGATATAGTAACTTTGCTATTTTTTACGCATGGTAAACCTTCGCCATATAACCCGGTATACTAGTGCTTTTCCGGACCCGTTTTGGTGAGGGTCGGCGGGCCGGGTTTGGCAAATATAAGTATAAATAAGAATAAAATTTTAGATAAAGTAGATGAAATGAATTGCTGCAAACTTATCCACCTTCATTTCCAATAATTTGAGACAGGATTGATAGCGTCCACAGTCAAAGGTGGGCGTCATGAAAACACAAAAAGCTCTGCTGGGGAAAGCCGGACTCGAGGTTCTCGTGCTGGCGATCGGCCTCTGCGGGATGCCGCAACCGTCATCGGCGAGCGCAGCGCCGGGTGATTCGGCATTCACGGGAACGCTTGCGAAAGTGGTCCGGGCACCCCTCAGCCTGGGCGGTGTTTCGCTGGCCAGATATCAGCCCTGGCAGCCTGCGGCGTCATACAGGATCGGCATGGTCTCCGGTGCCTATGGCTTCGGCGAGGTCGAGCGTGCGGAGGCCGCGTCAGCGGCGCAGGGTGGCGCCGGCATTGACCCTATCCAGACGGCCGCGATCATTCCGGGCGTGTTCGGCTCGGTCGCGCTGTCGATGCGCAACTTCCCGGTTGCGGCGCGCTGGGCGCCCGTCTACCGGGCGATCGTCGACTGCTCGGCCGGCAGCGCATGCGAACGCAAGAACACCTCCTTCGTCGCGATCGTCGACGCCGCCAAGGGCAAGGGGTTCAGCGACAGGCTGGCTTTCATCAACACGAGCATCAACCGCCTGATCGCCTACCGGAAGGACAGCGCCGTCTATGGCAAGCTGGACTATTGGGCGAAGCCTTCGGAAATCCTCGAGCGCCGAGCCGGCGACTGCGAGGATTTCGCCATTCTCAAGATGACGGCGCTGCTGCAGGCCGGCGTTCCGGCGCAGAGCATGTCGCTCGTCGTTCTTCAGGACCGCAAACGGAAATTCTTCCACGCCGTGCTGTCGGTGAGTACCGCCAGCGGTGCCTTCATCCTTGACAGTCTCGGCAATGCCGTCAGGCGTGACAGCGATCTGCCCGACTACGTTCCGCTCTATTCCTTCAGCATGGACCGGGCCTGGATCCATGGCTCCAAGACCGGCGGCGCCGAGATGGCCGACATCAAGGGCGGCGTTGCCGCGGTTGCCCCCGGCGAGGGCCTGGAGCCGGACATGGTCTCCGCGATTGTGGCGCCGACCCGCATGGGCCCGCGCTGAACACCTTCCCGGCCCCTCCGGGGTCAGCCGCTGAAGACGAAAGCCATCAGCAATTCCGGCTCGGCCACCGGCGCGCGCGCCACGTTGAGCTGGCCACGGTAGCGGCGCTCGCCGACGCCTATGACGAAACCGGTATTCACGGGCGTTTCGCCATTGGCCTCGAGCCGGGCGAAGATATCGGCCACGTTGAGGTCGAGCGCCAGCTTCAGGTCGTGCCGCGCATCGTCATTCGGGCTCGCCGGCAACTGGCGCTTGACCAGCTGCTGGAACGGCGCGTTGAAAGTAAGGATCTTCTTCGACGACGACAGCGCGAAGGCCGGCGAAGGGCAGGCGACAAGTATCGCGGTGATCGTCCTGATCGAGGCAAGCTTGCGCAGTGCAAGGTTCTCCTGCGCCAGTCCGCGCATGCAGGCGACCCTGATCGCCGAGGTCAGGTTCCCCTGTTCGGCGTGGCTTTCGGCAATCTCGTCGACCAGCATGCCGATCGTGCACTTGCGGCTTTCGGCCATCTGTTTGAGCGTCACCCAGAAGGCGCGCTCGAGGCGGATGCCGCGGCGCACGCCGCCACGTGCGACGACGCGGAATTCCGGTCCGAAATCCTCGGCGGTCAGCGGCAGGAGCAGCCGCTCGCCCTGGGGGATGGCAGGTGTGATGCTATCGCTCACTCATCGCCTCCTCGCGTGCCTTGTTGATCGGCTTCAAGAGATAGGTCAGGATTGTCTTTCGTCCGGTCTTGATGTCGACCGAGCAGATCATGCCTGGAATGATGGAATAGGTTTTGCCGTCCCTTGCCAGTGTCGACTTTTCCGTGGCGACACGCACCTGGTAGTACGGTTCGCCGGTCTTCTGATCGACCAGGCTGTCGGCGGTGATGTTCGAGACCTTTCCCTCGATGCCGCCGAAGATCGAGAAGTCGTAGGCCGTGACCTTGATCAGCGCTTCCTGGTCCGGCCGGATGAAGGCGACGTCGCGCGGCGAGACCCGCGCTTCGACCAGCAGGGTTTCCGAGGTCGGGACGATGCCGGCGACCACCGCGCCAGGCTGCACGAAGGCACCCAGCGTGTTCAGGTCCAGCGTGTTGACGATGCCGTCCACCGGCGAGCGGATATCGGTGCGCGCCACCTTGTCGGTGGCACCGCGGATGGTCTCCTCCACGACCGAAAGCTCGGCCAGCGCCTGGGTGAGCTCGTCCAGGGCCTCCTGCTGCAGCTGCAGGCCGAGCTCATCCACCTGCAGCTGCGCCTCGGTGATCGCCGCCTTGGCCTTCTTTATGGTCTCGCCGGCGAGATTGAGCTGGCCGTTCAGCTCGGTCTGCTCGCGCTCGACGCGAAGCTGCTCGGTCCTGGCCATCAGCCCCTTCTTGACCATCGCTTCGACCAGCTTGGCCTCCTGGTCGCTGACGATCAGGTTCTTCGACAGGCGGTCGAAATTGGCGGTTGCCTCGTCCAGTTCCTTCTCGCGCTGGTCGAGGCGCGACTTGAGCACCGACAGCTTGTTCTCGAAGTTTCCACGCCGCGCAACGAGCAGCCTCTGCTCATTGTCGCAGATTTCCGGGGCGACCGACTGGATGTCGGCCGGGCATGGAAAGGGGCCGGCAATGTTGCCGCTTTGCTCGTATTTGAGCCTTGCGATGCGCGTCTGCAAAGCGCGCGCCTTGGCCTGCTGCTCGCCGAGGCTGGAGCTGTTGCCCGTATTGTCGAGGCGGATGATCAGGTCGTTCTTCTTGACGACCTGGCCGATCTTGACGGCGATCTCCTGGACAACGCCGGCCTCGCTGGCCTGGATGATCTGGGTCTTCGAGGCAGGTATGACCTTGCCGTCGCCGCGCGCGATCTCGTCGACTTCGGCGAAGGCTGCCCAGCCGACGAAAGCGACGAACAGCGCCGCTATGATGTATATCGAGGCCGACGCGAAAAGCGGCGGACGATCTTCCCTTGCAAGCATCTACCCTGTCCCAGTCAGGCGCTCGACTTCTGCAGCGCCTGGATGACTTGTTCCTTCGGCCCGTCGGCGACGATCTTGCCCTGATCGATGACGATGAGGCGGTCGGCCAGCTCCAGCATGCTGAAGCGATGGGTCGAGACGATCAGCGTCGTGTTTCGCTCGAAAGCCACCTTCAGCTGCTTGATCAGCTGCCGTTCCGAGGCAAGGTCCATCGACCCCGACGGCTCGTCGAGAAAGACGATCTTCGGTCTGGTCAAAAGCAGGCGCGCGATCGCCACCGCTTGCCTCTGGCCACCCGACAGGTTGGTGCCGCGCTCGCCGACATTCATGTCGTAGCCGCGAGGATGACGGGAGACGAATTCATCGACACCGGCGGCCTTCGCGGCCTCGATGATGGCCTCGTCGCTCGCCTCCGGCGCCGCCATCAAAAGGTTCTCCTTGATGGTGCCCGAAAACAGGTCGCCGGCCTGGGCGACGATGCCGACCGCGGCGCGCACCTCCGAGGGGTGGTATTGGCGGATATCGATGCCGTCGACCAGCAGCTCCCCCGAGCTCGGCAGGAAAAGCCTGCCGATCAGGCGTCCCATCGTGGTCTTGCCCGATCCAATGCGGCCGATAATGCCGACACGCTCGCCAGGCTTGACCGAGAAATTCAGCCCGCTCAGTACCTCGGTTTCGGAGCCGGGATAGACGAAGCCGACATTCTTGAAGGCCATCGCGCCGTTGCGGATCGGGCGATTGACGAAACCCACCGTGTCCGGCCTGTCCTCCGGCTGCGACATGATCGAGTTGACGATCCTCAGCGACAGCATGGCCTGGCGGAACCGGGAGAGCGTGATGGCGATCTGGCCAAGCGGCGCCACGGCCCGGCTTGCCAGCATGACCGTGCCGATGATTGCCCCGGTGGAGACATACCCTTCCGAGAAGGCATAGGCGCCGGCCACGACCAGGGCGACGGTCACCAGCTGCTGGATGGATCCGGTGATGTTGCCGGCGGCGGCCGAAAGCTGCTTGATCTTTTCCGACGTGTTGGCAGCGTTCTTGGAATGCTCGCCCCATTTGCGCAGCAGGTACGCCTCGGCGCGCAGCGACTTGATCGTTTCCAGCGTCGAGATGGATTCGACCAGCAGCGCCTGGCGCTGCGAGGCCTCGTTCATCGAGGCCGCCACGCGCTTGCCGATGCGGCGCTGCGTCACCAGTCCGACGATGATGGAGATCACGAAGGCAAGCGCCGGGATGACCACCAGCCAGCCGCCGATTGCGTAGATGACCAGCAGGAAGACGAAGACGAAGACGGTGTCGATGAAGACGCTGATCGTGTTGGAGGTGAAGAACTCCCGCACAAATTCATATTGGGTGACGCGGCTTGCGTATTCGCCGGTTGAACCGGGCCGCGTCGATAGCGAAGAGTTCAGCACCTTCTCGAACAGGAGATAGGATATTCTAAGATCCGCCCTGCGCCCGGCATAGTCGATGAGCGAGGCGCGTGCCGTCTTCAAAAGCAGGTCGAACAGGATGACTGCGCCGATGCCCAGCGCCAGCACCCAGAGCGTCGCGATCGCCTTGTTCGGCAGGATCCTGTCGTAGACGTTCATGGTGAAGATCGGCGATGCGATGGCCAGCATGTTGATGAAGATCGCCGACAGCACGACCTTCGAATAGGTGCGCCAGAACGCACCCATCGTTCCGGTTAGCCAGTGCCGGCGCTCGATCTTCGGCGCCGAGCCGACCTTCATCGCCTCGGTGGTGTTGGCGTAGGTGATCGAGAAGGACGCGCCGCCGCTGATATAGCTTTCGGCCAGCTCGGACTTGCTGATCGTAGTGCGGCCGTTTTCCTGAGGGGCGGTGAGGTAGTCGCCGCTGTCGATTTCCGCCAGCAGCGCGACGGGCAACTGGCTGACGCGGAAAACGATGGCCGGAAGGTCGACGCGTCCGCGCAGGAAATCACGATGGTTGAATTCGCTGACCTCCAGGCCGATGCGCTCGGCCAGGTGCCTGATATCGGCGATCTCGATGCGCGACTCCCCGATCGGGACCCCGGCAAACAGCACGGTCTCCGCGCTCGGCCTGCCGAGATACGCCGCAACGGCCGAAAAACAGGCCTTGAACGCCTCTTTGGGCGACAGGATATGTGGCTGCTGATTCACGACCCGCCCCGAAGGACCAGCGATCGACTTACATCGGCTGCTTCTTCCTGACTGGCGCGAGGATGTCGAACGGCAGATCGTTCTTCTGCTCCGACGGGGTCCGCGCATAGGTTTCGGTATCGGCGGTTTCCGGCACGCCGAACTCGGTTCGCGCATAGGCCGTCGACTGCTTCGCCGGCGCGATGTTCATCGTCTTCAGCAGCTCTCCCGTCGCCGCCAGCAGGCGGTACTGGGCGAAAAGCGAGGCGTAGGACGCGGTATCGGCCAGCGTCGCCGTGTTGAAGCGCGTGTTCTGCGCGTCGAGCACGTCGAGCAGCGATCTCTGGCCGACCTTGAACTGCTCGCGATAGGACCCGACCAGCCTTTCATTGGCGGCGGCCTGTTGCTTCAGTGTCTTTGCCAGGTCGGCTTGCCGGAAGCGACGGTCCCAGGAGGTGCGGACCGCTTCCTCGATCTCGCGCAGAACCTGATGCAGCGCAAGGCGCTGTTCGCTGGTGCGACGGATCTGTTCCTGCTCGTTGGCCTTGTCGATGCCGCCCCGATAGAGGTTCCAGCGCAGCACCACCCGCGCCTGCAGGTCGCTGGTATCACCGTCATTGCCGTCGATGTCGGTGCCGGCGCGGGCAACGCCCTCGGCGATGATCGACGGTCCGAATTTCGCCCGTGCGGCGTCGACCAGGGATGCGGCGGCGTCGATGTCGCTGTTGGCCATGTGCACGCGCGGATTGTTCTGCCGCGCCAGCCCGATCGCCTCGTCAAGCGAGCGCGGCAGGGCAGCGGAGACATCGCCCGGCCGCGAAGCATTGGTCAGCGGTTTTCCAACGGTCTTGAAGAACCGTATCTTGGCGGCTTCAAGTTCCTCGGTGGCTTCCTGCATGCGCGCCTTGGCGGCGAACAGCCGCTCCTCGGCCTGCTGGCGGTCGGCCTCGTTCAGCGCGCCGCCGGCGATGCCTTGCTGGATGTCGCCGAGAATGGACTGATGGAAGCCGAGGTTCTTCTTCGCCTCCGAGACGATCTGAGCCTGCAGCATGTATTCCAGATAGTCCTGGACGACGGACAGCCCGATGAATTCGGACCGCTCCAGCACCCGGAACGACGCGCCGTCGACCCGTGAGGCCTGACGGTTCAATTCGGCGCGCCTTGCGCCGCTGTCATAGAGCGTCTGCGAGACCGTCAGATCGGTTTCGGCCGGATAGAGCGCGTCATCCTCTATGGAAAGCGCGCGCCGGGATGGATTGTCGAGACGGCGGGCGCCGGCCGATGCTTCCAGATCGACGCTCGGAAGGTAGAGACCCTTCGCCTGGCGCAGCTCGAATTCGATCGCCTCGCGGTTCTGGATCGCCTGGCCGATCTCCGGATTGGATTCGACCGCGACCGCTATGGCTTCCTTGAGCGTGAGTGCGCTAGCAGTCCCACAAGCCAGCATCGAAACTGTCATGGCGAGCGCAATGCGCCAGCCAACGGTGACATTACCCGTCCTGTTCATTTCTACCCCGTGACTTTGTATCCCCGCGCCCGTGTTGTTTTTTTAGGCGCTCAGTGCCCAAGCCTGCCACCGGAGCTCTCCCACGATTATCTATCAAAATTTCGCAACGTGTGAGCGCTTATTCATTTGGGGGCCCGCCAAAAACGAGAATCCGGCCATTAGTTTCGCCGGATGTAGCAAAAATGGCACAGAAAGGACGGGCCGCTGACCCGCCATTTGGTGTGAAAGGAACGCCAATTGGCGTGAAAGGAGCAAAAGTACCCTTCGCGCAAACGAAGTACAAAACGCGGCGCACATAGAATCACGCGCTGGCGTCGGCCGGTCTTCCAGCACCGGCAAGGCAATGTGCCTCCAGCAAAATATGACCGTGGGCAGCAAGGGTTCAACCGCCGGCAGAATCGCGGCCTGAATACTTCTCGCAGCGAAGCCGGCCTCCGGTGCAAAGGCTTGCCATTGGGCCAGCCATCATGATGCCGTGTCCCCCGGTGCGACAACGCGCCATGCGGGTTCGGGGGTGAAGGATACAGCTTCGGCGCGCAGCGGCGGAGCGCATGGGTATGGCGTGTGCGGTTGCGTTCAAACTATGTGTTTCTGCGCTCGTTCCTGCCTTGGCTGGAGAGTCAAAGGCGCCGAAGGAAAACCGCTGCGCGCTTTTCCTTTAATTGCTCCAAATCCCAGAGAAATTGCCGCCGTTTTGCCGGTTTCATTGGCAATGGAGGGCGGTTGCCTGCTATTGCCGCTTCAAATAAAAAAGCATGGACGTTTCCGCATGACCAATGTCGCCCTGACCGGGCTTGCCCGCGATCTCGCCAGACGGGCCGCCGAAGGCCGTCCGGTGCGCATCGGCGTTATCGGCTCCGGCGAGATGGGCACCGATCTGGTGACGCAGGGCATGCTGATGCCCGGCATTTCGGTCGCGGCCATCTCGACACGGCGCCCGCACACCGCCCGCGACGCGATCCGCATCGCCTATGGCGACGAGGCCATGGCGGCTGAGGCCGACACCGCTTCGAAGGTCAGCCAGGCGATCGAGAGCGGCAGGATCGCCATCACCTCGAACGAAATGCTGGTCACCAATCCGCTGATCGACGTCGTCATCGACGCCACGGGAAAACCCGGCGTCGCCGCCGACTTCGACCTGATGGCCATGGAGCACGGCAAGCATCTGGTGATGATGAATGTCGAGGCCGACGTCACCATCGGCTGCTATCTGAAACAGCAAGCCGACCGGCTAGGCGTCGTCTATTCGGTCGGCGCCGGCGACGAGCCGTCGAGCTGCATGGAACTGATCGAGTTCGCCTCGGCGCTAGGCTACACCATCGTCTCGGCCGGCAAGGGCAAGAACAATCCGCTCAACCATGACGCGGTGCCCGACGACTACCGCGAGGAGGCGCTGCGCCGCAACATGAACCCGCGCATGCTGGTCGAGTTCGTCGACGGCTCGAAAACCATGGTCGAGATGTGCGCCATAGCCAACGCCACCGGTCTGGTGCCGGATGTCCCAGGCATGCATGGTCCCAAGGCCGACCGCGACGAGCTCGCCAAGGTGCTGATCCCGAAGGCCGATGGCGGCATCCTGTCGAAGAAGGGCGTCGTCGACTATACGATCGGCAAGGGCGTGGCGCCCGGCGTCTTCGTCATCGTCGAGGCGACGCATCCGCGCGTCATCGAGCGCATGGACGATCTCCATGTCGGCCACGGCCCCTACTACAGCTTCTTCCGGCCCTACCACCTGACCTCGCTGGAAGTGCCGCTGACCGCCGCCCGCATCGTGCTCCATCGCCGGCCCGACATGGTGCCGCTGCCGAGGCCGGTGGCCGAGGTCTGCGCCGTCGCCAAGCGCGATCTGGCAGCGGGCGAGACCTTCGACGCCATCGGCGAGACCTGCTACCGCTCCTGGACGATGACCGTCACAGATGCCCGCGCCAGCCGCGCCGTGCCCGTCGGCCTGCTTGAGGGCGGCAAAGTTCTGAAGCCGGTCAGGAAAGGCGAATTGCTGACCGCGGACAACGCCGCGCCTGACGAGACGACCAGGCTCTACGCCTTGCGCCGCAAGCAGGACGAGATGCTGTACGGCTGATCGAGTTTACTTCCCCAGCTCTATCGACCTCAGCCGCGCCGCTTCCACCGCTTCGGTCAAAAGCCTCGTCAGCCGCTCCTCGCCCATCAGCACGCCAAGCGCGGCGGCCGTCGTGCCGTTCGGGCTGGTCACCTGCTGGCGCAGCACGCCGGGGTCCTCGTGGCTTTCGGCGGCGAGCGAGGCGGCGCCATAGACCGTCTGCATGGCGAGCAGGCCGGCGGTCCTGGCCGGCAGGCCGGCCTTTTCGGCTGCAGCCGTCAGCGCCTCGATGAAATGGAAGATGTAGGCCGGGCCTGATCCGGACACCGCCGTTACCGCGTCCATCAAGCCTTCGTCGTCGATCTCGGCCACTTCGCCGCTCGCCGCCAACAGGTCGGCGACGAAGCGCTTCGTGTCGTCCGACACCAGCGGGTTGGAGAACACCACCATCATGCCCTTGCCGATGGCGGCCGGCGTGTTCGGCATGCAGCGCACGATCGGCGCACGGTCGCCCAGGATTTCGGTGAAGGTGTCGACGGGCGTGCCGGCGGCGACGCTGAGGAAGGTGGTGCGGCCGTCGCCGAAACGCTTGTAGGCGGCGGTCACGTCGCGGATCACTTGCGGCTTGACCGCGATGACGACGAGGGAAGGCACCGCGTCGGCCGGAATTCCGGCGGCATCCGCGGCGGCGCCGCAGCCCAGCGCCTCGGCACGCTTGCGCAACGCGTCATTGGGCTCGACCACGAACACGGCTTGCGGTGCAAGCTTGCCGGATTTCAGCCAGCCCGAGAGCATGGCGAAACCCATATTGCCGCAGCCGGCGAGAACAAGCCTGATTGTCATTTGGATGCCTCCGCGGGAACGGCCTTCCCATAGACGCTTGCGGCGTGGCGGGAAAGCCCCGTCGAAGCCAGCTCAGGAAGAGCGGCGCACCGCCAGCGGCCGCAGCGCCACCTGCCTCAGCCCGAGCACGCTGAGCACGAAGAACAGCCAGACGGGGTCGGCGCGGCGGAAGAAGAAGCTTTCGAGGAAGCCGTTCAGCGCCGCGAACAGCAACACCATCATGAAGAAGTCGCCGAGATAGATGTTCTCCTTGCGCAGCGGGATGCGCATATAGTCGCGCAGCGGCGCGATCAGGAAGGTGTAGACCGCCAGGCAAAGCGCCGGAATACCCATCAGCACGGCGATGTCGAGATAGCCGTCATGGCCGTGCACAATGGTCCGGATGTCCCAGGGTCGGTCGAAGGGCTGGTCCTGGTTGAGCAGCAGCGGTGTCCCCCAGAAGCTCTCATAGCCGTAGCCGGTCCAGGGTTTCTTCGCCAGCATGCCGCCGGCGAACTCCCACAGCGTCGTGCGCCCGGTATAGGTAAGGTCGGGAAAATAGACCGCCGCCAGGTGCTTCACCGGCGGAATGAAGACAATGCCCAGCGTGCCGACCGCCGTGGCGATGATTGCCAGCGCGAACAGGATCGGCGTGCCGAGCCGCATGCCGATCAGGCTCGGCAGCACCACGATCAGGATCGAGAACGGCACCAGCCCGACCGTCGTCTTGGAGCCGGTGTGCAGCATGAAGATCATGGCGACGGCGAAGATGCCCGCGCCCCAGAGCTTCTGCCCCCGCCGATAGAGATAGAGCCCGGCGAAGCTGAAGCAGGCCATGATCGGCCCGGCGATGTTCTTGTGGGTGAAGACGCCGCGCCAGAGCCCAGCATGTTCGGGTTCCTGCGAGTCGGCCGTGTGCATGGCCTCATGCGGAAAGACGATCAGGCCGACATAGGAGAGGCCGATGACGACAATGGCGGTGAAGATGATGACCTTGGAGAAGCTTTCCGCGTCGCGCGGCAGCGCCAGGATCGTTGCCATGGTCAGGATGCCGATCAGCGTGAACGAGGCGGCGCGCATCGCCGAGGGCGGATCGGTCGCCAGCACCACCGATAGCATGAAGAAGCCGAGCATGAGCATCCAGGACGGGCTGAAGAGCGAGCGCGCCACCCGCGGGTCGGCGAACGCCATAAGCGAGAAGATCGAGATCGCGCCGAGCGAGCTGAAACCCAGCTGATTGACGATGTCGCCACCTTGGCCGGTCAACTCGGCGCCGGCCGGCTGGAACGGCCGGAACGACACCATGATGACGGTGAACAGCAGCGCCGCTATCGCGGTGGCGACGCCCTCGCGGGTGAACGCCGCGCTGAGCGGCGCCCGCTCAGTTCTTCTCAGGCTGCCGGTATTGCTCATTGGCGTATCCGAATTCGGCCATCACGCGGCCGAGGGCGACATGGATGGGATAGAGGCCGATCGCGACCGATCCCGTCCGCGCCAGCCGGATCGCGCCGCGCAGCGGCGAAGCGGCAAGCAGCGCCAGACTCTTGGCGAACACTTTCAGGCCGGCAAGCGGCGTGCCGGCGCGCTTCTTCTTCTCGACCAGCGTCGAGATCACGCCGTTGCGCAGGCTGCGGGCACGGATCCAGTCGGCCTCGACGCGCCGGGCGGGCACCGTCTCATGCACCTTGGCTGCGGCGCACCAGCCGAGCACGAAGCCTTTCTGGGCCGCTCGGCTGAGGAAATCGGAATCGCCGCCGCCCATGAAGTTGAAGCGCAGGTCGAGGAAGGGTGGGCTCATGGCGGTCAGCACGTGTCGCCCGACCAGGAGGTTGCCGGACGAATAGAGCGCAGGCACGCGGCCCGTCTCGCGATAGGGCGGCGCGAAGACCGGGTGCTCCGCCCATCTGGTATGCGTCGGCTCCGCGAACACCGGCACCTGCGGTCCGCCGATTATGTCGGCGCCGAGCGTCTCGGCCGCCTTGCACATGCGCTCCAGCCAGTCGGGATCGGCGAGCTCGTCGTCGTCGATGACCAGCAGGTGGCGGAAATTGGGAAAATGCAGGATCGCGGTCTGCCAGCCGGCGTTGTAGGCGCTGCAATTGCCGCGCTCATGCGCGATGATGACCAGACCCGACATTTCGCCGCGCTCGAAGGACGGCAAGGCCGCCTTGGCGCCGTCGCGCGCCTCGGCTTCGTTCTCCATCACGATCACGGCGAAGCGTCTCGCGGTCCGCTGAGCCTTCAGCGACGCCAGCGTCGCCAGCAGCATCTGCGGGCGCTTGAAGGTCGGCAGCGTAACGACCACCTCGATCGCCTCGGCGGCAAGCCCAGGGGAGCGTCCCGCGATCGATACCGAACCGTCCGATGGCAAGGGGATCATGCGCTCCAGCCGCAGGGGTGATTTTGGCCCTCGATAGCACTGCGATGATAACGTTTCGTTAATCACCTTTCGCGGCGAAATCCGCGACACCGAGACTCTCGGCGCCCATTTGGTTCACTTAATCAAGGGTTCACCCCGCTTTGCTATCTGGGTTGCGCTGGATAGGTGAGATGCATCTGCTGTTCGCCACATCGATCGTGCCCGACGGCGCTCTCGCTTCGGGCTATGAGATTGCCAACGCCGCGATCATAGACGCGTTGCGGCGCGCGGGCGTGCGCGTCACCGTGGTTGGCTTCAATTGGCCGGGAAAGCCGGCGGCCGACCCTGACAACACCATCGTGCTCGGCGCCGTCGACGTGCGCACCGAAAGCGCAGCACCGCTGCAAAAGCTCGCCTGGGTGGCCAAGGCGATGCTCTCCGGCCTCACCTTCGCCTCGGTCAAGCTGCGTATCGTTTCCGATGCCGAGGTCCGTGCCGCGATCGGGCGCGCCGGCCCAGTTGACGGTTATGTGCTGAACTCAGTGCAGTTCGCCGGCGCCTTCGAGACGCTCTTCGGCGACCGGCCGTCCATCTTTGTCGCCCACAATGTCGAGCACCGCTCGGCCGAGGAGAATGCCGCCGCCGCGGCAAGCCTCCTTCAGCGCCTCCTGTTTCGCCGGGAGGCGAGGCTGCTCAAGGTCATGGAAGAGCGGCTCTGCCGCCAGGCGCGTTTCGTCTTCACCCTGGCCGAGGAGGATCGCGCGGCACTTGGCGTCGCCTCCACCGACCGCTCGGCGGTGTTGCCACTGGTCACCCGCAGCCAGGCGCCGGCCGGCCGGAGGCGCATCGACTTCGACGCGGCCCTGATAGGCACCTGGACCTGGCAGCCGAACCGCATCGGGCTCGACTGGTTCCTGCAAAAGGTCGTGCCGCATCTGAAACCGGGTTTCCGCATCAGGATCGCCGGCGGCATGCCGGCGGGCATCACCTCCGCCCATCCCGGTGTCGAATTCGTCGGCCGCGTGCCTGACGCGCAGGCCTTCGTGCGCGCGGCCGCCGTTATCCCGCTGATCAGCACCGCCGGCAGCGGTGTGCAGCTCAAGACCATCGAGACCTTCGAACTCGGCTTGCCGTCCGTCGCCACCAGCCGCTCGCTGCGCGGCATCGGCCATCGCCCGGACAATTGTGTCGTCACCGACGATCCGATCGCCTTTGCCGCCGCGCTCGAGGCCGCCGCCGCGAATGCCAGGGATGTCGACGGCAGCGCCTTCCATCGCCGTCAGGTCAAGGCGCTCGATGCCGCGATCAAACTTGGCCTCGATAAGCTCGGTTCGGTC
>NZ_RZSG01000749.1:0-2917 GCF_003997725.1 Mesorhizobium sp. M4A.F.Ca.ET.050.02.1.1 | reverse complement strand
CTCAGAAGCAACGGAATCCTGCATCAAGCTCGCCCGGCAATGGGCGGTCGCCACTGGCCAGCCCAAGCGCTGGAAGGTGATCGCACGCTTCCCCTCTTATCATGGCGGCACGCTTGGCTCGCTCGCGGTCACCGGCGATGATGCCCTGGCCGAAACCTTCAAGCCGATGATGCGGGCGATGCCGACCGTGCCGGCACCGACGGCGTGGCGCGACCGCGACAATCTTTCGATGGAACAGCGTGGCATTCGCTATGCCGACATGCTGGAGGAAAAGATCCAGACGGAAGGCCCGGAGAATGTGCTGGCCTTCATCATGGAACCGGTCGGCGGGGCAGCGACGGCTGCGCTAGTCGCGCCCGACAGCTATTATCCGCGCATCCGCGATATCTGCGACCGCTACGGCATCCTTCTGATCCATGACGAGGTGATGAGCGGCGCCGGCCGCACCGGCAAATTCCTCGGCGGCGATCACTGGAACTGCAAGCCCGACCTGGTCGCGCTGTCAAAGGGGCTGGGCTCGGGCTACGCGCCGCTCGGCGCGCTGGCGGCACCGATGCGGCTGGTCGAGCCGCTGCTTGCCGCCGGCGGCTTCCAGCATGGCCACACCTACGCCGGCAATCCACTCGCCTGCGCCGCCGGACTCGCAGTGCTCGGCGAGATGGATCGTCTCGACCTGATCGCCAACGCCGCCGCCATGGGCGACGTGTTGATCGGCGAACTGAGGGAGTTGCAGAAGCGCTTCCCCTTCATCGCCGACGTGCGCGGCAAAGGGCTGCTGCTCGGCGCCGAAATGGTAGCCGATCCGGAGACGCTGACCCCGATCGCGCCGAGCAAGAAGGCGACGCAGCGCCTGCTCGACCTCGCCTATGAACGCGGCCTGATCATTTACGGCCGCAAGGTCAAGGGCGGCGTCGACGGCGACAACTTCATGGTGGCGCCGCCGATGATCATCACGCGCGAGCAGATCGGCGAGATGATCGCCATTATCGGCGACTCGCTGGCAGCACTCGCCACCGAACTCGACCTGCCGGCCGAAACCTGAAGGGGTAGAACAAGATGGCGACGAGAAAAGTCATCATCACCTGCGCGGTCACCGGCTCGGTGCATACGCCGTCCATGTCGCCCTATCTGCCCGTCACACCAGACCAGATTGCCGCAGACGCAATCGCCGCCGCCGAAGCCGGCGCCTCGATCCTGCATCTGCACGCCCGCGATCCGAGGGATGGACGGCCGACGGCCGACCCGGATGTGTTCATGCAATTTCTGCCGCGCATCAAGCAGGCGACGGATGCGGTGATCAACATCACCACCGGCGGCTCCTCATTGATGACGCTCGACCAGCGGCTCGCCGCACCGCTCCGGGCCGAGCCCGAAATGTGCTCGCTCAACATGGGCTCGATGAATTTCGCGCTGTTCCCGATGCTCGACAAGCCGCGAGAGTGGCAGCACGAGTGGGAGCGAAGCTGCTCGAAGCCACGCGCGACACGATCTTCAGGAACACGTTCGCCGACATGGAGACGGTGCTGGAAAAGCTCGGCAAGGGCTGCGGCACGCGCTTCGAGTTCGAATGCTACGATGTCGGCCACCTCTATTCGCTGGCGCATTTGCGCGATCGCGAGCTGGTGTCGGGGCCGCTGTTCCTCCAGTTTGTGCTCGGCATTTTAGGCGGCATCGGCCCCGATCCCGACAATCTCATCCACATGAAGCGCATCGCCGACAAATTGTTCGGCGACAGCTACCAATTCTCGGTTCTCGCCGCCGGCCGCCACCAGATGCCGCTGATCTCGATCGCCGCCGCCATGGGCGGCAATGTCCGCGTCGGGCTGGAGGACAGCCTCTACGATGGGCGGCAGTTGGCCAAGTCGAACGCCGATCAGGTGCGGCGCATCCGCTCGGTGCTGGATGGCCTGTCGCTGGAGGTCGCGACGCCCGCGGAAGCGCGCGAGATGCTGGCACTGAAGGGCGGCGACCGGGTGGCGTTTTGAAGTGCGGTGGGGTGAGATGATAGCGCCCAGTCCTACCCCCCTCTGGCCTGCCGGCCATCTCCCCCTCAAGGAGGGTGCCTTGGCGCCTTGCCGGTCGTGAGTACAGTCAACATCAGGCTCGGCCGTATCGACGACGCCGAAACCATCCATGTCGCGCTGCTGCGGATGAGCGCCCATATCGGCGCGCATCAGCAGATCACCTCGACAGCGGATGACCTTCGCCGCTACGGCTTCGGCGAAAAGCCGGCCTTCTCCGCCCTGATCGCCGAGGTGGACGGCGAGTTCGCGGGGCTCTGCCTGCACTTTCCGATCTTCTCAACCTGGATGGGCCGGCCTGGCGTCTATGTTCAGGACCTCTATGTCGAGGGCCGCTTTCGCGGCCGCCGGATCGGCGAAAAACTGCTGCGGCGCGTGGCGAAGGAATGTCGCGCTGAAGGCGGCGTCTATCTCCGGCTCTCCGTCGACACCGACAACGAAACCGCCAAGGCCTTTTATGAAAGGCTGGGCATTGGCTGGTCGAGCTACGAACAGGCGCAGAAAATCGCTGGCGAGGCATTCTTCGCCTTTGCGGATGCACCAGAGGACAACGCATGAAAACCTATTATGCCGAGGAACAGAAGCGCCACGATCCCAAGGCTTTCCTCTCCAGCGGCGCCCAGCAGCCCAATCCGGAAAAGCCGGAGCGCATCGAAAGATTGCTGGCCGGCGCGAAAGCCGCCGGCTCGGCGATCGAACGGCCGCGGAACCATGGGCTGCGTCCGGTCGCGGCGGTGCACACGCCCGAATATCTCGACTTCCTCGAGCATATTTTCGAGCGCTGGCAGCGTATCGAAGGCGCCTCGGCGGAAGTGATCCCGAACATCCATCCGATCGCCCGTGGCGGTTCTTATCCTGCGTCCGCCGTTGGCCAGGCCGGCTACCACATGGCGGAC
>NZ_RZSG01000748.1:0-2922 GCF_003997725.1 Mesorhizobium sp. M4A.F.Ca.ET.050.02.1.1 | reverse complement strand
GTGCTGCCATGGTTTCCTCCCATGAATTCGGTCAAAAGCGGTTCAAGGAAAGAGCGGTTCAGAGCCACTCGATGTCGTTGAAACCGCGCTCGATGTAGCCGCCCTTGGAAAAGGACTCGCCCTCGTAGCCGAAGATCGGCCAGACATCCTTCTGGTTGTAGAGGCTGACGACCAGGCCGCTGCGTACCGTCTGGAAGAACGGCGAGCTCTCGATGTCCTTGAGCAGCGCGACGCGCTGCTCCTCCCAGCCGAGCCCGCGATAGCCGCCGCTGCCGGCCTTCTTGTCGAGTTCGGCGATGCCCTTCTCGATCAGCTCCTTATGGGCGGGGTCCTTGGCGGCCAGCTCGTCATGGGCCTTGACCGCGATTGCGTAATGTTTGTCCGGCACCTGGTCGTGCGGGTAGATGTCGCGCGCCACCTGGATCAAGGTCGCCATGGTCTCTGGCTTCAGCGCCGCCGTTTCGAGACCCCAGGCGTGTTGCGGGCTGATGACGGCGCTGCCGGAAATGACGAGCAACGCTCCCGCGCCGCCGTGCTTCAGAAGCTCGCGCCGCGACAGGCCGGGCTTCCTTTCATAGATGGTGACCATTTGTTCCTCCCTGCTTGCTGTCCGCACCTCGAAGGGGTGCCTTTGCTGGCGCCGCGCTGGCCCGCGCGGCTGGTGGTCGCTTACTGAAACCGTCCTCCTCGCTGCAGGACCTCGATCTTGTAGCCGTCGGGATCCTCGATGAAGAAAAAGCGGGCGATCCGCGCCCCGTCGCGGTCGAACTCGACGATCTTCTTCGGGTTGAGGCCGAGCGCGCCGAGGCGGTCGTGCTCGCTGTCGAGGTCGGCGACCGAAACCGCGAGATGACCGTAGCCGTCGCCGAGTTCGTAAGGCTGCTCGCGACCCTTGTTGACGGTGAGCTCAAGCTCGAACGATGTCTCGGGATTGCTGAGATAGACCAGGGTGAAGGTCTCGAAATCCAGCCGATCGGCGATATCGAGTCCGAAAGCATTCCGATAGAAGTCGACAGACCGGGCCTCATTCAGAACCCGGATCATTGAGTGGATCGCTTTCGCCAAATTTCAACCCTCTTCAGCCGCGCGAAAGATGCGCACGAGGGTGATTATGGGCGCCTTGCGGCAAAGGTGGTGGCAGCCGATTACCACGCGCGGGATCCGGAAAACGGATAGAAGGCGTGAAGCGGCCGGTTCCAGCGACGAAAGTCCGATTGCTGTTTTTGGCCTTCCGGTTGAGAATGACCGGCCGCGACAGGCAAGACTCAACGGCGCGACTTGCATCGACTCGCGCCCAAAACCAACAAGAATGGGAGAAAACGATGTGCAGGGTTTTCGCCGGGCAGGACCCGGAGGGCTACCGACAGATCAACCGGTCGATTCGCATCGACGGGCATTCCACGAGCATCCAGCTTGAGGCTACGTTTTGGGCATTGCTCGATGAGATCGCCGAAAGCCAGGGCCTGACGACGCCCAAATTCATCTCGACGCTCTATGACGAGGCAATCCAGATCAACGGCCAGATCCCGAACTTCGCCTCGATGCTGCGCACCACCTGCGCGCTCTATCTGCGCGGCCACCGGCCAACCGCGAACGAACAGGCGGCGCTGAAGCGGGAAGCCGCCTAGAGCAATTCCAGGAAAAGTGCGTAGCGGTTTTCCGTCCGGAATCGCGTCAAAACAAAGAGATAGAGCGGTTCAGCGTTTCCATGAAACGATGAACCGTTCTAGTCGACGGCGACTTCGAGCGCCAGCCGCGTCATGTCGGTGAACAGCTCCTGGCGCTCGGAATAGTCGGTCTGCTCGCCGTTGGCGACATGATCGACCACGTTCAGCAACGACAGCGCCCGCGCGCCGAAATGGGCCGAAATGCGGTACAGGGCGCTGGTCTCCATATCGACGGCGAGCGCTCCCATCGCGATGGCTTCGGCATAGCGGGCGCGGCCCTGCGGATGATAGAAAATATCGCTGCAGATCGTCAGCCCCGCCCGGTGCTCGATGCCGAGCGCCTCGGCCCGCCGCAATGCCCCGGCCAGCAGTTCCGGATCGGGACCGGCGGCGGCGTAAAGCCCGAAGACCTGGCCGCTGTCGGCATTCTCGGCGCGGACCGATCGCGATATCACCAGGCCGCGCAGCGGCACCTCGGCGCTCAGGCCGCCACAGGTGCCGGTCCGGATCAGCGTCTTGACGCCGTGGAAGTCGAGAAGTTCATGGGCGTAGATCAGGAATGACGAGACGCCGATGCCGGTAGACTGGATGCTGACCGGCTTGCCCCGGAACCGGCCGGTGAAGCCCAGCGCGCCCCTGCGGCGATTGACGCAGCGCGGCGCCTCGAGAAAAGTCGCAGCCATCCATTCGGCGCGCTCCGGGTCGCCCGGCAGCAGCACCGTTTCGGCAAAATCACCCTTCTCCGCTTCGTTGTGCGGCGTCACGGCATCTACCCCAATTCCCCGCCGCGTTTGTCACCGCAATCATGGCGATCTCGCGTCGATGCGCAAGCCGCGATTGCGACGCTCCAGTGGCCGGCCTCACTGGTTATGAGTGGACGGATCGCTCCCCGGCGCCGCCACCTGTAAACGGCATGGCGGGGGCGTCTGTGCGCTCGATCACATTCAGCCCGCTGTTTGTGCGCGTCGTTCTCGCAAAACCGCGGCGCATTTTTGGCCGATACGCATCAGGATTCCAACACGTCCTTGACGATGGTTGCCAGCTGCTTGAGCGAAAACGGCTTCGGCAGGAAGCCGAAATGCGCGTCGGCGGGCAGGTTCCTGGCAAAGGCGTCCTCGGCGTAGCCTGAGACGAAGACGAACTTGATGTCGGGCTGCCGCTTGCGCAACTCGCCTAGCAGCGTCGGCCCGTCCATTTCCGGCATCACTACGTCGGACACGACGATGTCGATCTTGCCGCCGAGCGCCTCGAACAC
>NZ_RZSG01000747.1:0-2924 GCF_003997725.1 Mesorhizobium sp. M4A.F.Ca.ET.050.02.1.1 | reverse complement strand
CCTATGCGGCATCGTTGATCGCTGCCAGACTGTGCTTCGGCCACCTGCCGGACAGGCTCGGAGGCGCCCGCGTTGCCGCGATCTTCGTGACCGTCGAGGCGGCAGGTCTCTTGCTGATCTGGCTTGCGCCCGGGCCCTTTCTCGGGGCGACCGGAGCAGCTCTGACAGGTTTCGGATACTCGCTGGTTTATCCCGGTCTCGGGACCGAGGCTGTCAGGCACCTTCCCGGAGGCAGCCGCGGCCTTGCCATGGGGCTCTACACAATCTTCCCCGATCTGGCGCTCGGTCTTGGCAGTCCAGCACTTGGTTTGATCGCCGCGTCCTCTGGCTTAGACTTTGTGTTCCTGGCGGCAGCTGCAGCGGTGCTTCCTGCTTCAGCCATCGCGCTATCGCTCCACCGTAGATATTCCATCTCGCCGATATGGTCGCCGTGATGTCTCCCCATAGGGTGGGTGCTTAGCTCCTGTGGCGCAAAGCGTCGAGGACGAGTGCAAAAGCCGCCGAGGACTGGCGTCGGCTTGGATACCAAAGGTGATAGCCGGGGTAGGGGAGGCACCAGTCCTCAAGGACACGTTTGAGGCGTCCTCGGGAGAGATACGGTCCTGCCATCCCTTCCGGGACATATGCAAGCCCCATGCCGGCCAGCGCCGCGTGCAAGATCTGCGCTGTGGTGTTGAAAATCAGTTGGCCTTCAACACGAACTTTAAGTTCGCGTCCGTCGTTCTCGAATTCCCAAGCGTACAAGCCACCATGCGTTGGTAGCCGCAAGGCGATGCAGTTGTGGTCGATCAAGTCCTGTGGTTTCTCGGGGGCCGGTCGAGCCTTGAAATAGGATGGCGACCCGACCACCGCCATACGCATATCCGGTGCAATTCGAACAGCTATCATACCACTTGCGACCTGCTCGCCACTGCGCACGCCGGCGTCGAGGCCTTGGGCAACGATGTCCGTGAGCCCGTAGTCGATAACGATCTCCACCTTAATGTCCGGATAGTCACGGAGGAGCTTGGTTAGCTTGGGCAATAGGATCGCATCCGTCGCGTATTCTGTGGCAGTGATCCTAATTGTGCCCGCGGGTTTTTCCCCAAATTCACTCACCGCGGCCAACTCGGCATCGATTTCTTCAATGCGTACCGCGACCGTACCGACCAGCCGTTCGCCGGCTTCGGTCAATGAGACGCTCCGGGTTGTTCGAGACAGAAGACGAATACCAAGGCGTATCTCAAGTTGACGGACGATCTGGCTCAGCGTCGGTTGTGAGATGCCAAGCTTCGCAGCTGCTCTCGTGAAACTTCGCTCGTTTGCCACCGCCACGAGTGCCCGCAGGTCATCCAAGCTTCCGCGCTGCATTTATTTGTCCAGCCTATAGGTCTTTGCGGATTATAGCGGCTAATCGCTACGCAGCCAGCCTCTACATAACCATTAGGGCGCGGGGATCTCAGCAATGAGATGCGTATCAGATCGGCAAATTCGGAGGCGCGACAATGACCAGCGACGAGTTTACAAGACGAGAGGTGCTGGCGGTCGCTGCTGCGAGCACGGGCGCGCTTGTAGGAGGGCCACTCATGGTCGGATTGACCTCATCGGCCACTGCAGCACCTGCCCCGAATGAACCAAGCACAATTGACACCGTGCTTCGAGTCAACGGCAACGAGCATCGGCTTCCACTCGATCCGCGGACCACGCTGCTGGATGCACTCCGCGAGCACCTGCATCTCACCGGCTCCAAAAAAGGTTGTGGGCTCGGCCAGTGCGGCGCCTGCACGGTGCTGATGGATGGCAAGCGCGTCAAATCCTGCCTGTCCCTCGCGGCTTTGGCAAGGGCGAGAAATCACCACCATCGAAGGGCTAGCTCAGGGGGAAGAACTCCACCCGGTGCAGGCCGCCTTCATCGAGCGCGACGCCTTCCAGTGCGGTTATTGCACGCCTGGGCAAATCATGTCCGGCGTTGGGTGCATCAGCGAGCGCCACGCAGGCTCGCCGCAGGAAATTCGCGAATGGATGAGCGGCAATCTATGTCGTTGTGGCGCCTACGACCACATCGTTGCAGCCATCCAGGATGCGGCTGCTGCGTCCGGATCGGTGCAGGGAGGCTGAGCCATGCATCCATTCATCCTGCAGCGTCCGCGCGATATTCCTGCTGCGCTCGCTTTGCGTGCCCAGGCCGGCCGCACGGACTCGCCAACCGAGTACATCGCCGGCGGCACCGACATGGTGCAGCTATTACAGGAACATGTCCGCCAGCCCGAACAGCTCGTCAGTCTGGCTGGCCTTCTCGATGACGGCATCGACGCTGGACCGCAAGGGCTGAGGCTTGGAGCGGCGGCCACAATGGCGGACGTGGCGGCGCACCCCATCGTGGTCAAGCAGTATCCCCTTATTTCGGCTGCGTTGCTAAACTCGGCCAGCCCGCAGGTGCGCAATCAAGCGACAATGGGCGGCAATCTCCTGCAGCGAACTCGCTGTCCCTACTTCCGAGACGTAGGATATGAGGCTTGCAACAAGCGCACGCCAGGCTCCGGCTGCGCAGCAATCGGCGCCGAGAATCGCTGGCACGCCGTACTAGGCACGAGCGACAACTGCATCGCCGTCCACGCCTCGGATCTTGCGGTAGCACTCGTGGCGCTCGATGCAGTCGTTGAAGTTCGCGGCGTTGACGGGCAACGGGCTGTAGCCGTCGCTGATCTCCATCGTCTCCCCGGCGACACTCCCCATCTCGAAGCAGTGCTTGAGCCGGGCGAGGTGATCACCGCGATCACCGTTCCGGCAAATGCAGCGGGCCTGCGCTCTCATTACCAGAAGGTCCGCGACCGCGCTTCGTTTGAGTTCGCTGTCGTTTCGGCTGCCGTAGCTCTCCAGCTTGATAACAATCGCATAATGCAAGCCAGGGTGGCTCTCGGTGGGGTTGGGACCAAGCTCTGGCG